>CAMNIU010000131.1 GCA_946540605.1 uncultured Treponema sp. | reverse complement strand
GAAGCTTGTAAATAAGGCATAAACTTCGATAAATGAAAAAGGCTGTCCTTTCGGGCAGCCTTTTTTTGGATTGCTTTGCCTTCGGCTCGCAATGACGTCATTGCGAGGAGCGCCAGCGACGTGGCAATCTATTAGTCCTTAGCAAACAAGGCCTTCTGTGCATCATCCACATTAAACTGATAACTTTTTGAAAGGCTTCCTGCAATCAGTTTTACCTTTGCTGTACCATCATCATTCAATACAACTTTACATTCGGTATCTTTATCACTAAAAGTGCGGAACATATCTGCAAGTGATTTTCTATCAATTTCAATTGCCATAAGGTTATTTGCAAACATATCTTTTCTGAAAGCTTTTGCAAAGGTTGGAGCAACTACGGTATTAATTCCGTTTACTTCAAGTGCCCATGGGGCATGTTCGCTTTCTGAACCGCAGCCAAAGTTTTCTTTTGTAATAATTACTTTTTTGCCGGCAATGTCAGTCTTAGGATTGAATCCATCAATCTTTAGATTTTCAAAAAGATGGGAGGTGAGTTCCTGTTTAGGAAGTTCTGCAAGATAATTTGCAGCAATGATTTCGTCAGTGTTAATATCTGACCTATCAAGGAAAAGAACAGGACCAGCGAATGTCTTCATTTTAATAGTTCTCCAATGTTTTTTTTGGGCGTATAGCCTTGATGATATGTGTAAAAATACACTTTCTTTAAATATAACACTAAAATCTGCAAAAAGATAGTGTTTTGATTATTATTTTTTAGATAATTTGTGTTTATAAAATACAAAAATCTTACTAATCCGGCATTTTTGTGGTATAATTATTTATCTATAAATTTAATAGAAAAAGGGGATATTATGAAAAAGGTTTTACTTCTTATTGCTTCTGCAATGATGGCTTTCGCTCTTATCAGCTGTGGAGGAGAGAAAAAAGACGTAGTTAAAATTGGTGTTTACGAACCAGCTTCTGGTGATAATGGTGCAGGTGGTAAACAGGAAACTCTTGGAATTCAGTATGCTAATTCCATTACACCTACTGTTGAAATTGGTGGAAAAGAGTATAAGGTTCAGCTTGAAATCGTAGATAATGAATCTTCTAATGATAAGGCTGTAACTGCTGCTTCTGAACTTGTTAGTAAAGGTGTATCTGTAGTACTTGGTTCTTATGGTTCAGGTGTTTCAATTGCTGCAAGCGATACTTTTGCATCTGCTGAAGTTCCTGCAATTGGTGTAACTTGTACAAATCCTCAGGTTACTCTTGGAAATAATCATTATTTCCGTATCTGCTTCCTTGATCCATTCCAGGGCTCAGTTCATGCTAATCTTGCAAAAGATAAGTTTGGTGCAAAGAAAGCATATGCACTTGCTAAACTTGGCGATGACTATTCTGTAGGTCTTTGTAATTACTTTATTGAAGGTTGTAAAAAACTCGGTATTGAAGTAATTTTTGAAACTTTCCCGGATGGTACTTCTGACTTTGCTGCTTATGTTGCAAATGCTAAGAATAATAAGGCTGATGTATTTTTCTCACCTGTATCAATTGAAGCTGCTGCTTTAATTATTGAACAGGCTAATACACAGGGACTTTCTATTCCAATTCTTGCCGGTGATACATGGGATTCTAACGTTGTTCTTGCAGCAGCAAAAGGAACTAATATTGATGTATATGTAACAACCTTCTTTGTTGAAGGTAGTGATGATGCAAATGTTGTAAAATTTGTAGACGGATTTAGAAATTACCTCAATACAAATTCTACTGCAAAAACTAACAACGGTGGTGATGATGAAATCGCAGCAGTTTCAGCAATGGGATTCGATGCTTATTATACAGCTCTTGAAGCTCTTAAAGCTGCCGGCAGTACAAAATCAGCTGATGTAATGAAGGCTCTTCCATCTGTAAAATACAATGGTGTATCTGGTTCAATCGCATTTGATAAAAATGGTGATGCAGAACGCGATGTTGCTTACATTAAGAAGGTAAACAATACTACTGGAAAGTGGGACTTCATTGCTATTCAGAAAGTAAACTAACAAACTGTCATCCCGAACTTGTTTCGGGATCTTTTAGTAGATGCTGAAACAAGTTCAGCATGACAAGCAATTTGGGATGACACTTTAATTTAAATATCAGGAAACGTTGATGAACTTTTTTCAGGCTAATCTGCCTTATCTTCTGGCAGGAATTTCTACTGGTGGTCAGTATGCACTCATTGCCATAGGTTATACTATGGTCTACGGTATTTTAAGACTTATCAATTTTGCACATGGTGATGTATTTATGGCAGCGGGTCTTATTATGATTTATTCTTATACCGTTTTGCCGCTTTGGATTTCTATTCCTTTTACAATAATATTGACAGTTCTGCTTGGATTTGCACTTGAACGAATTGCTTATAAACCTTTAAGAACTGCTCCTCGTATGTCTATTATGATTTCCGCAATTGGAATGTCATATCTTATTCAGAATCTTGCTCTTTATATTACAGGCGGACTCTTAAAAAATTATCCGAAAATTCCTTGGATCAGTGATTCCATAACTATCTTTGGCGCAATCACAAAACGTGTAACTGTGATTACTCCTTTCCTTACAATAGTTCTGGTTGTGGCACTTGTTCTGTTAATCAAATATACAAAAATAGGAATGGCTATGAGAGCCGTTTCTAAAGATTTTGAAACTGCACAGCTTATGGGAATCAAAATTGACTCTGTAATTTCAATGACTTTTATTATAGGTTCCTTCCTTGCTGCTGTTGGTTCAATTCTATTTTTCTCAAACTATCCGGGTGTTACACCTACTGTTGGCGGCATGCCTGGACTTAAAGCCTTTGTTGCTGCCGTATTTGGAGGAATTGGTTCTATTCCGGGTGCTGTAATTGGAGCTTTCTTAATTGGTATTTGTGAAAACATTATTAAAGGACTTGGCTGGACAACTTTTAGTGATGCCTTTACTTTTGTTCTTTTGATTTGTGTTTTGATGTTTATGCCAACTGGTATTTTTGGTGAAAAGCAGACAGATAAGGTTTAATTCAGGTATTAATTATGGAAAATATAAATAAGAAAAAAGATTTAATAATTGGATTTGGCTTGATTGCTTTGCTTTTTATTGTTCTTACAGTTCTTGAGCATACAATCAGACCAACTTCAATTTTATTTACTGTATTAAAAAAAGGTGCTATTTATGCACTTGTTGCTGTAAGTATGAATCTTCTTAACGGCTTTACAGGACTTTTCAGTCTGGGACAAGCCGGATTTATGCTTTTGGGTGCATATACATATGCAATTTTTACAATCCCACTTGAAGCCCGCGCACAGGTATATCAGTATTTTAATGGAGGTATAATTCATTTTACGCTTCCAGTTATTATAGCAATGATTTTAGCCGGTCTTGTAGCTGCATTCTTTGCATATTTGATAGGACTTCCTGTTTTACATCTTAAATCAGATTATCTGGCAATTGCTACTCTTGGTTTTGCGGAAATTTTAAGAGCAATTTTCCAGTGGGATAAACTTGGCGTAATCACAAACGGTTCAAATCTTCTGCGAAAGTATCCGGTATTTAAATCTACAACTTTTTATTTTGCAATCAGCGGAATCTGTATAGCTTTAATTGTTCTTCTTATTAATTCAACTTATGGACGTGCATTTAAAGCTATCCGCGATGATGAAGTTGCGGCTGAAGCAATGGGAATTAATCTTGCACATCATAAACAGCTTGCATTTACCATCAGTTCTTTCTTTGCAGGAATTTCTGGAGCTTTACTTGCAATGTTCCAGACAACGATTCAGGCAAGCCAGTTTAAGTCAGCAATGACTTACGAAATTCTTTTGATTGTCGTAATTGGTGGAATTGGTTCTGTTACGGGAAGCTGTATTTCTTCGTTCCTGTTTATCGCCTGTTCTGAATGGTGGCTCCGTTTCCTGGATAATGCAAACCTGAACTTTACATCAATTCAGATTCTGCGACCTGGATTCAGAAAAGTTGTATTCTCAGTTGTAATTATGTGTATCGTACTTTTCTACCAGAAAGGAATTATGGGTGATAAGGAATTCTCAATTAAGGGAATAGTGGGATTCTTTAATAAATTAAAGAAAAAGTGTCATCCCGAACTTGTTTCGGGATCCGAATCAGATAATAAATAGATGCTGAAACAAGTTCAGCATGACATATCAGGAAATTCTATGAACATTTTGAAAATGGAAAATATAACAATGCAGTTCGGCGGTGTAGTTGCCGTTGATAATCTTTCTCTTGAAGTAAATGAAGGAGAAATTGTTTCCCTTATCGGCCCTAACGGAGCAGGTAAGACAACTGCATTTAATGTTGTAACCGGAGTTTATGCGCCTACAAACGGAGCTGTCTGGTTCAACGGAAATAAAATTGTAGAAAATCATCCGCGCAGAAAAATGAAAAAATTATACGCGGGAAAAGATAAAACAGTATTTAAGGGCCATCTTGAGCCAACTCCAGATAAAATTACAAAGCTTGGAATTGCTCGAACCTTTCAGAATATTCGATTATGGAAGAGTCAAACAGTTTTTGATAACGTCCTGATTGCAAAGCATCTTCGCCGTACATCAAATGTATTTTCCGCAACCTTCCGCCTCAACTGGAAAGAAGAAAAAAAACAGAGAGAGGAAACAGCTGAACTTTTAAAGATTCTTGGTCTTTATGATGTTAAGGATGAACTTTGTACTTCACTTCCTTATGGACTTCAGCGCCGTCTTGAAATTGCCCGTGCTCTGGCTACAAATCCGAAACTGCTGCTGCTTGATGAACCTGCAGCCGGAATGAATCCTCAGGAAACTGCAGAGCTTACAGATTTTATCCGACGTATACGTACAGATTTCCATCTTTCTGTATTTATGATTGAACATCACATGGATCTTGTTATGGATATCTCTGATAGAATTTATGTATTAAATTTTGGTGCACTTATTGCTCAGGGAACTCCAGATGAAGTTCAGAATAATCCGGATGTAATTACTGCTTATCTTGGTGAATCAGAAGAAGACAGTGATTATTCAGATAAGCCATATGCTGTAGAAGAGGAGACCGAATAATGCTTGAAATAAAAGACTTACATGTATCTTACGGCGGAATCAAAGCATTGCGCGGAATAAACATTGAAGTTCCTGATGGTAAAATCGTAACTCTGATTGGTGCCAATGGTGCTGGTAAATCAACTTTACTTCGCACAATCAGTGGACTTGTAAAGGCAGAAAGCGGTTCAATTCTTCTGGATGGAAAAGATATTACAGGTCTTGCCATTAATAAAATCTGTGCAGAAGGTATAGCCCTTAGTCCTGAAGGAAGACATGTGTTTACGGATCTTTCAGTTCTTGAAAATCTAAGAATCGGAGCTTACCTTCGTAAGGATAAAAAAGAAATTGAAAAAGATTTGGAATGGGTATTTAAATTGTTCCCACGTTTGAAGGAACGTTCCTGGCAATATGCAGGAACCTTGAGTGGTGGTGAACAGCAGATGCTTGCTGTTGGACGTGCTCTTATGAGTAAACCTAAAATCCTTATGCTTGATGAACCTTCGCTTGGACTTGCTCCGCTTATTGTACAGCAGATTTTTGATATTATCCGTGAAATCAATAATGCAGGTGTAACCGTGCTTCTTATTGAACAGAATGCAAACATGGCTCTTAAAACTGCTGATTTAGCATATGTTATTGAAACCGGTGAAATTGTATTGAGTGGAACAGGTAAACAGGTGCTTGAAAATCCAACAGTTCGTGAAGCTTACCTTGGAAAAAAGAAATGAGTAAGGCCGCCCGGTAGGCGGCCGGTGATAAATAGCAAAGCGTTAAGAAAATGCGAAAGCATTTTTTAGCTTTACCACCTAGAGAAAACTACAATTTTACTGTAATTCTCTTACAGTAGAATAATTTAAATCATGTTATACTAAAAAATACAGGAGGGCTTCAAAATGTTTTACGAAGCAAAAAATTCTTTAGTATTCAAAAAAGGTAACGAAACCTTAATGATTGAGCCATGGGGAAAAGATTCTTTCCGTGTTCGCTCAACACTTGAAAGTGCATTTATTGACCGGGATGTTGCACTTACAGAAAAAATTAATCACGGCACAGCAAAAATCATTGTATCAGAAAATGGAGCTTCTATTACAAATGGAATTCTGGAAGCTCGTCTGAATTTCAACGGCGTAATTTCATTCTATAAAAATGATAAACTGATTCTTCAGGAATATTACCGTCAGTATGATCCTACTGCTACAAAAGAAAGCTGCTGTACAAAAATTATCAGCCGTCAATTCCAGGGAATCATAGGTGGAGACTATTCTCTTACAGTCCGCTTTAATCCTAATGATGATGAAAAACTTTTTGGTATGGGCCAGTATCCGACTCCATATCTTGATATGAAGGACTGTACACTTGAACTTGCACAGCGCAACAGCCAGGTTTCTATTCCATTTGCTTTATCAAATCTTGGTTACGGATTTCTTTGGAATAATCCGGCAGTTGGTAAGGTAACTTTTGGAAAGAATATTACTGAATGGCATGCAGAAAGTACAAAGGAAATGGATTACTGGATTACAGCCGGTGATACACCTGCAGAAATCGTAGAAAAATATACTGCAGCTGTTGGACGTGCTCCAGCCTTGACAGAAGATTATCTTGGTTTCTGGCAGTGTAAACTCCGCTATCGTACCCAGGAAGAGGTGCTTACAGTTGCACGCCGTTATAAAGAAATGGGCATTCATCTTGATGTAATTGTAATTGACTTCTTCCACTGGCCTCGTCAGGGCGACTGGTTTTTTGATAAGGAATACTGGCCTGATCCAAAGGCAATGTGTGATGAGCTTCATTCTATGGGTACAAAAGTAATGGTAAGCGTCTGGCCTAACGTAGATAAAAAATCTACTCACTTCTACGAAATGCAGGAGAAGGGCTATTTGATTCGTGCAGACCGTGGTTCTAACCAGAGCTTTGACTGGCAGGGCGACTGTCTTGCAATTGATGCTACAAATCCGGAAGCCCGTGAATACCTGTGGAATATCTGTAAAAAGAATTATGCTGATTACGGAATTGATATGTTCTGGCTTGATAACTCTGAGCCTGATTTGAATGTTTATGATTTTGGTAACTATAGATATCAGGCTGGTCCTGGTCTTCAGGTTGCGAATATTTACCCTCAGATGTACAGCCGTGCCTTCTATGAAGGCCAGAAAAAAATGGGACAGAAGAGTATTGTAAATCTTGAACGCTGTGCCTGGGTTGGAAGCCAGAAATATAATCAGATTATATGGAATGGGGACGTTCAGTCTACCTGGGAATGTTTCAGAACTTCTGTTTGCGAAGGTTTGAACATGGGTATCGCCGGTATTCCATGGTGGACAACTGATATCGGCGGCTTTATGTATGGTGATGTCCGCACAGAAGAGTTCAAAGAACTGCTTATCCGCTGGTTTGAATGGGCTGTATTTACTCCGATTCTGCGTCTGCATGGTGACCGTGATCCTCACGATATTCCATTACTCGATAAAGATCCACAGCGCGGTTATGGTGGAGGACATCTTTTTACCGGCCGCGACAACGAAATCTGGAGCTACGGCGAAGGTCCTCAGAAAATCATGGAAGAGCAGATTAAGCTGCGCGAGAAAATCAAGCCTTATGTTGTTAAGGTTATGAAAGAGGCTAGTGAAAACGGAAGCCCTGCTTTGCGTACTATGTTCTATGAATTCCCTGAAGACGAAAAGTGCTGGAACCTCAAAGACCAGTACATGTTCGGTTCAGAATATCTTGTAGCACCAGTTATGACACCGCAGACTTTCAAACGTGATGTATATCTACCTGCCGGTAAGTGGGAAAATATCCATGACGGAAAAGTATATGAAGGTGGACAGACTGTTACAGTTGATGCTCCGCTCGAGGCTATTCCTGTTTTTCTACGAAAGTAGTAATATATAGATTAATTCATTTGTCATTGTCGGGCTTGACCCGACAATCTTTATAGTACAGTGATTTATAGATTGCCGGATCAAGTCCGGCAATGACAATAATGTAACAGGTGAATTACATTAAAGGAATTTATATGAAAGAAAGTAATCGTGAAAGCATAATTGTAAGAACAAGTATTATTGGCATTGCAGCAAATATATTTCTTTCAGCATTTAAAGCTGCAGTTGGTTTCTTCACAAACTCTATCGCCATCATTATGGACTCTGTAAACAACCTTAGTGATGCACTTTCTTCTGTAATTACAATTGTAGGTACAAAACTTGCCGGAAAACCTGCAGATAAAAAACATCCTTTCGGACATGGTCGGGCAGAATATCTTACCGCTCTTGTAATTGCAGTAATCATTCTATATGCTGGTTTTACTGCCTGTATAGAATCTGTAAAAAAAATCATAAATCCTGTTACCCCAGATTATAATGCAACTTCTATTGTGATTATTAGTGTAGCTGTTGTTGTAAAAATATTTCTAGGCCTTTTTGTTAAAGCAAGTGGTAAAAAGGTAAATTCAGATTCTCTTATTGCTAGTGGTCAAGATGCCTTAATGGATTCGATTATATCAGCTTCAACCATTCTTGCAGCTGTTGTATTTCTTATATGGCATATTTCTCTTGAGGCTTGGCTTGGTGTACTTATTTCTTTTGCAATCGTAAAAGCCGGAGTTGAAACTCTACATGAAACTATAAGTAAAATTCTTGGAGAACGTATTGATTCTCATCTTTCTAAGGATATAAAAAGAACAATTGTTTCTTGCGATAAAGAAATTCTTGGTGCATATGATTTAGTATTGAATAATTATGGACCTGATAAGCACGTTGGTTCTGCACATATTGAAGTACCTGATACCTGGTCTGCAGATAAAATTGATTCAATGTCCAGAAAAATTGCTAACGAAGTTTATTTAAAACATGGCGTTGCTATGAGTGCAATTGGTATTTATTCCGTAAATACAAAAGAAAATTCTGCTGCTCAGATCCGTGATAGAGTTAGCAAAATTGTTATGGAGCATAAAGAAATTCTCCAGATGCACGGTTTCTTTGTTGATGAAAAAACAAAGGTTATGAGATTCGATATTATTGTTTCTTTTGATTCTCTTAGTATGAAGGAAATGTTCAATCACGTAGTGCAGGATGTAAAGGATGCTTTCCCGGATTACGACGTCCAAGTCCAGTTTGACGTTGATATTAGTGATTAATGTAATTACGTGTTTTTTGAAAAAATGCGGAGCAGAAAAAGGACCTCGCGGAGCGTCATCTTCTCCCAGCGAAGCGAGTCATTTTTCTGCGGGAGCATTTTTTCAATTTGACATTTAATTTACCACATTAATAGGATTTCCCGACAGCCAGGACTTCAGATTTTCTTCAGCAATTCCCTGAAGTCTTTTTCGGGTTTCGCGTGGAGCCCAAGCAATATGCGGCGTTATTACACAATTTTTTGCATTCAACAAAGGACAATTTTCAGCCATAGGTTCATGCAAAAGAACATCCGCAGCATAACCTGCAATTCCCCCATTATTAAGACAATCGGCTAAATCCTGTTCAACTACAAAGCCACCACGGGCTGTATTTATAAGATAAGCAGTTCTTTTCATTAGAGAAAGGCTTTGTTTGTTTATTATATTTTTAGTTTGTTCTGTAAGAGGTGCATGAAGTGTTACAAAATCTGAACGTTTTAATAATTCATCAAAACTAACAGCTTCCGGCATTCCTTCTTTTGGAGTTCTTGTACAACAAATAAGTTTCATTCCAAAGGCTTTTGCAATTTCAGAAACTTTTTTTCCTATATTACCATAACCAAAAATACCAAGAGTTTTTCCAGAAAGTTCAGAAAGACTACCATTCCAGAAACAAAAATCACGGCATTTTACCCAGTCGCCTGACATTACTGAGGCACTGTGCTGTGCAACTTGATTTGTAAAATACAGAATAAAGGCAAATACATGCTGAGCAACAGAATCTGTGGAATATGCTGGAATATTTGTTACTGTAACTCCGTGTTTTTTCGCTGATTCTAAATCAATAACATTATAACCAGTTGCAAGAACACCAATATATTTTAAGTTAGGACAGGCATCAAAAATTTCTTTTGTTATCTGAATTTTATTAAGAAAAATAGCATCGGCATTACCAATGCGTTCAATTACCTGCTCAGGAGCAGTACGTTCATATACTTTGTATTCAACTAAGCCGTCAAGAAAAGACCAGGGAAGGTCACCAGGATTTACTGCATGACCATCCAGAATTGTAAGTTTTATCATAAATAATTAGCCGATTACGTCTACACCGCAACCAGAAATTGCATCATTAATTGCAGCCTCTGCACCTGCATCATCATAATCAACAAGAACCTGAGATTTTTCACAGTTAGCTACGCAATTAGTAACACCAGCCACTGCTGAAACTGCGGCTTGAACTTTTCCTGCGGTTCCATCATCAAACATACCAACTACATATATTTTTTTCTGCATTTTAAAACCTCATAATAAATCGTTATAGACTCTCTTGCTTGAAACTTAATTCAATATAAAGAAAATAATTCTTTTTATCAATATGAATTAAAAAATCATTGAGTAAAATTCTAGAATTGTAGAGTTTTATTCAATGAAAAATTGCTGTGCATAGGCAATTTCAAACTGAAATATTTATTTAACCTGTATTTTTTGTATTCCATATGAGTAGGGGGCTACTGAATACGGTTCAAAATATACAAATAAATGTTCATCATCTACGGTAAATATTTCGAAATTTCCTGCTTGTGGAAAAGCTCCTGTATTAATCATTTCGCGTAAAGCATCCTGTTCAGAAGGTGGCATTCCGGTTTTATCATTTTCTATCAGTTTTTTATAAAGTGTATTACGACAGATTGATGATATTTCATTGTATGACATTTCAGAAGCTGTCAGAATATTTATAAATTTTCCTGTAGAAATCTGATAATTAAAAGCTGAAAGGTTCGTATTACCGTGAGCTCCTCCATTAAAAATATAGGTGCTTAAAAGAACACTTACAATATCGCTGGTTCCGCTAACTTCATAATTTACAAGATATTCAAAAACTGGAAGTTTTGATTTTCCGCGATTATTTAATTCAACAATAGAAGTCCATTCATTTTTGGAATAAGATTTGAAACTTTTCCAGTTACTCATAATAGTATTTGAAATTTTTTTATTGAGTTCTGGATATTTTTCAAACTCAGGATATTTAATTTCTGTATCAAGGTAATCTAGCTTTTCTGAAATCTCAATTGTTTTATAGGAAAAAGAAGTCTTTTTGTTTCCTTTCTTACCTATATTAACTGAAGGCAAAGATGCACAAGAAACAAACATCAAACTAAAAAGTACTAAAATCCCATAAAACAATTTTGATTTCATATTAATATCCTATATTATCATTCTACACCATTTTCAACTTTTGCGATAGTTTCCATGACCTTCTTTTCATTAAAGAATGCCATAATAAGACCACCAATAATACAGCATACAGATGCAACAAGAGCAACAATACGATATCCTAATGGAGAACCTGCAGCTGTTTCTTTTGCTTCAGATGCTGCTTTAATGAATTCAGATTCTGAAATACCAATAGTTGCCAGTGAAGTAAACATAAGCATAGCAAGAGACTGTCCGAGTTTCATTGCGAAGGTACGAGCTGCATAGAACATTCCGCTTCGAGATTCACCAGTTACAACTTCATCTTCCAAAGCAATATCTGCAACAATTGTCTGAGGAATAATTCCGAAAATTGCTTGAGGGAATGAACCGAGAACAACAATAATTACAGCTTGAGCAGCAACTGGAATAAAGCCAAGTTTTTCTCCTGATAAAGCTGTAAAACCAAATGTTAGAACAAATCCAATAAAGGCTGCTATCAAAAGTTTTTTCTTTCCCCATTTTGCTGCCATTTTTGTTACAAATGGATAGTAAGCAAGAGAGAGAAGTGTAAGTCCACCGAACATGATTGTAGTCATGCTTTCTGGGAGCTGAAGAAGACTTGTTACAAAGAATGGAAGTCCAGTCTGGAACATTGCAAGTCCAAAGAAATAAATAATGTCCTGACCAACAAAGATCCTGAAATCTTTATTCTTAAAAGTCTTTGCGAGTGAAGACATCATGTTTGAATTAGAAGGTGTTGCTTCACAATAATCTTTTTCGTTAATTCCAAAAGCAGGAACAAGCATAAAGATTGTTGCAATAATGGAAAGAATTGCAAATGTAATACGCATTGCTGGAATTCTTTCCATTCCACCACCAATTAATGCTCCCCAAATCATAGGAGCTGTATAACCAATACATGTACCTACGATGAATGTAAGAGAGATACACATTGAAAGCTTAAGTTTTTCATCCTGATTATGAGGAAGCTCTGCAAGAAGAGATGTATACGGTGTACAATAACATGTGATAAGGAAATAGTAGGCGAGTACTGTTACAAAAAGCCAAACTGTATTAATAGAACTTACTCCATGAATTGGTGCACAGAAAACAAGAATGAAAACTAAACCAAGAGGTATTGCTGCCCAGCGCATAAATGGAATACGGCGACCAAGTTTATGTTTGCAGTTATCAGACCAGTTACCAACAAGAGGGTCTGTAACAGCATCAAAAACGCGTCCAAGAGCAGTTACAAGACCAATTAAAGTAAGGATTCCAAGAACGACACGTCCCTGAGGAATCAGGGAAATCATTCCTTCATTAATCGCTTCCTGATTAGGTTGATAAAAATATACAAGCCAGGAACCAATAAGTCCGCTGATAATTGACCAGCCCAGCTGTCCAATGGCATAACACCACATTTTCCCTTTTGTAAGGTTTTTCATTTTAATCCTCCAATCAAAATTTTACTCAATAGTTTGAGTTGTTGAATATCATTATTCATTTCATCCATTCTTAGCATTTTTGCACTAAGACTGAGTTTTTGAGTAGCAGAAAAAAAGGTATGCATTAATGAATAGTAAAGTTGTTTTTCGTTGCCTTTATATTCTTGTGAAATAGACCCATCTTCTACGCCTTTATGAATGGCATCACTAATTATCTTTTGAACAGTTTCAATAACCTGCTGGTATGGTAGTAATCGTTCCGGCTCTATTTTTTGACAAACAATATAAGCGTCAAAAAAATAAATATAGCGAAAAAAATCAGGTACTGACTGATATAATTTGCAGAAAAGTTCAAAGATTTCTGCAAGTTGATCTAAACCCTTTTTATTGTAATAGCCTGAATCATCAAGAATGGGCATAATCATTTTTTTCTGATTTTCCCATGCCCACATTGCGGTTCTTATGGCAATTTCATCTTTTGTTGCAAAATATCGGTAGAGTGAAGCAACCCCAATTTCAGCATCTTTTGCAATATCTGTCATTGCAATTGCATCAAAACCGTTGTGTGAAAAAAGAGAAAACGCTGACAGAAGTATGCGTTCAATACGGGCATTTTTCTGGCCATCTCGTTCTTCAGCTAGTTTTTCCTGTGCTGTCATTTTTCCTCCTGATTTTTAAATTATTATAAATTTCGACCGTGGATTTCTCCTGCGGCAATTTTTACTGCTTTATAGGCGCCATCGTATGTTCCGATTTTTTTCTGTGCCATTATATTATTACACATTCCTTCGATAAGACTTGGTTGTTCAATCAGCATTTTTACCATTGCACTTGCATATTCTGGTGATTCACATTCATGAGTTCCATCTCCAAGTTCTGCTGAATGAATAGCTCCCCACATTTCGTGTCCCCCAATTCTCCTAATAAATAATTTAGGGACAGGATAGAATGCAAGTTCACTTGGTTTTGTTATGAGCACATCACTTGCACGCATTAAAAGATTTGTGATATATACGGCACCAAAAATATCTTTATTACAGAAGGCATGAATACCAGAACCGCTTTCAGTTTCAAGACCTTCGATTGCACTGTTTGCAAAATTGAGTTCAGAATCCCAGTCATTAAAATGAGTAGTTACAGGAAGAGACCCATCAGCTAATTCTGGAATCATTTTCTGAAGCATTTTCCATACATTTTCATAATCTCCACAATTGAGATATATACATGCCTTATCCTTTTTTACATAAGGAATAAGAGTTTTGATTATTGAGGCAAAGAATTCGCCCTGGGCTCCAGCTCCACCAATTGTAAACAGGAATCGAATTGGCTTTCCTTCTTTTGTTCGTGTAATTCTGTTCGCGCAATCTGTTTCAATATTACTTACAAGTTCATGGTCAATATAATGTCCTATCCATATAAGATCTCCATCTCCCATAGGATTCAGAAGTTTTCCATCCTCAAAACCTGTGAGCATTCTATAACCCCAATATGAATTAAAGGTTTGTACAGTATGAATTGCTCCTTCGCTAAGATGTAAGGCCATTGGCCAGTTATCTGGAATTGCATTTACAACATTCTTCATTCCGGCATGAATTGCTGCCTGACTCGGCCAAACATGGGTTGCTATAAAGGGAGTTTCTTTTGGGATTTCTCGGAAAAGCGGTGTCATAAGTTCTGCCGTAAGCTGATCTCCTGCATTATATGAAAGTTTCTTAAAACCTTCATAATTCATTGGTTCCCAGAAAAGTTTGTTGAAAAGAGAAAATTTTTGCGAAAGACGGCTTCCCATAGAATATAAATTATTCTGATATGAAATGATTTTTGTACAGGTAGTTTCAGGGAAAGAATTTAAATCCATCCAAAGGGGAGTGTAACCAAGGGCGTTTGCTGCACTTGCCATAGCCATTGAAATTCGATAATGACCGAAGCCCATTCGAATGTTTCCAATAATCATAGGTTTCTGTGGAAGATTTTCTGCAAAAGTATCGCTTGCTGCATTTTGATTTGTAACTATTGTTTTACAACCAAATGGTGGTGTTAAAACATCATTATCCTTTAATTCAAGATGATATTCTGTATTTCTGTCATCACCAAATTTACGAATAAATTTTTTCTGCGTTTTTACAGCTTTATTATAAGCACTATTTTTTATTTCATTTCCAAAGATTTCCATGTTATTCTACCTCATCAATTTTTAGCATAGGATTTTTTCCCATATCAATGCTGCCTTTATATTTTCCAGATTTTGAATAGATTTCATAAAAGTTTTCTGAAATCTGGGTTATTCCAAATTCTTCATTTTTATATTTGTTTGCAAAGGAAAGAATTTTTTCTGTCATGTATTTTTCTGATTCTCCTGCTTTTCCCGGATCATCTGAATACATAAACTGACTTCCGAACAATTCTCCAACCCCTGCTATTAAATATTTCTGTTCATCCGTAAGAGTACAGTTATCTTTGCGGATAAATACCACATCAGGATCATTCTTAAAAATTATTCCATCCCACATTGCATGTCCAAGTGTATCTTTTACATTAAGCCATGCTTCGTTTCTTCCATTCCAATGAATTAATCTTAACAATGGATTAGTCCATTTTTCATAAGTGTCGCAGCCAATTCTTGAAAGAGGAAGATACTTAAAGGAAAGTTCAAAAGGTACTCCACAGCCAAGATATGCTACAGGTTTTCCAAGCTTGTTTGTTTTACGAGCCGTAAGAGTTTTTATTGCTCTTGAATAAATTTTATAAGAAGCAGTTTTCTGGTGATAATTTCCATAGAGCATTCCTGCATACAAAAAGTCCAGTTTAAGATATCTGAAGCCCCATTCGTTAATTGCTGTATCAATGATCTTATCAAGATGAGAAATTACCTCATCGCGGCTTAAATCAAGACAGTAAAAGGTTCCGTCTTTTCCCCAAAGCGGGTTATATCCGGCTGATACAAGATTTCCGTATTCATCACGTAAAAGCCAGTCTGGATGGGCTGCTGCAGTTTCACTTCTTGAATCAATTATAAATGGTGCAATCCAAAGACCTGGAATATAATTTTCATTTTCAATTTTTGAAGTTATTTCTGTAAATCCATCCTTAAAACGGTCTTTACGAATCTGCCAGTCACCAAGAGCTTGTTCCCATCCATCATCAATTTGAAAAATTCGTGAACTGTAATTACCTTTACTTATTATGTTTTCTGTAGTGACGAGTTTATTCAGATCTTCGGTTACAAGTTCCTGATTGATATTTGCATAGTGATTATACCAGCTTTCCCAGCCACCCGGATTATTACCAAGATGAGAAATAGAATCAAAATGTTGATTTCCAAAAATGGATAATAATTTTTCGCGGGCTTCAAAATACGAGTCAGCTGTGAAGATTTCAATTCTTCCTGTTACATCACCGGTTTTCCATTCGTTTCCTTTATCGCAGATTTCAATACTTACGGTGTTTTCTTTACGATTAAAAATGAACTGAACAGGTGGGAGAGTACCGGTAACATTTCCCACAGAGACAAAAAACAGATAAAAATCATTCCATCTGAGATAGGAAATAAATTGGCCTAGAATAATATTTTTAGAAGATTTGTATTTTGTTTCTGGAAAAACTAGATAAGAATTCCATTGTTTAATTCCAAAACAGGTGAGTGGGAGCTGTTTTTTTCCAGGGAACGTCTCTGTACAAGGATTCCAGCTTTGCCAGCCTCCATTATTAATACAGGCATTGTCTACACGGAATTTTTGAGCATCTACAAAATCATCAAGGTGTATAATATCAATTATGGAATTTTCACGTGCAATATAGTCTCGATGAACTGTATATGTTTTCATTGACTTATCCTTTATCTGATATGAAGTACTAAATGTAGCTGATAGTATTACTATCAGCTTGATACTATCATATCATAGATAAAAGATTTGTCAAATTCTTTTTCCAAGCTGACCACAGGCGCCTCCGATTTTTCTTCCGCGTCTGGTTCTTAAAGTTACATTTAATCCGGCTTTCTCAAGTTTTGTAACAAATCTTGTAACTTCATTTTTTGATGGTTCTTCAAAAGGAAGACTTGATACAGGATTCCATGGGATAAGATTGATATTAACGTCAATTCCTTTTGCAAAATTGATCATATTATTTGCACTTTCTTCATCAGTATTTTTATCATGAAGTAAAGCTGCTTCCAGGGTTACTCGTTTTCCTGATTTTTGAGCATAATAATCTATGGCTTTGCGAAGTTCATCCAATGAATTTGCATCTCCCTTAGCTACGGGCATAAGCTCTTTACGTAGTTCTTCGTTTGCAGTTGTTAGTGAAACCGCAAGCCTTATTGAAGGACCGTTGTCTGCAAGGTCATAAATACCTTTTACAATTCCACAGGTTGAGAGGGTGATTCGTTTAGAAGAAAGAGCTCGTCCATCTTTATGACATAATATTTCTATGGCCCGTCTGATAGCACCAAGATTCTGCATAGGTTCTCCCATACCCATAAATACAATGTTGTCTAGTTTTCCTGCAATGCTTTCGAGATATAAGAATTCTTCTACAATTTCTGCTGCTTCAAGATTACGAGCTAAACCTAATGTTCCTGTCTGACAGAAGGCACATTTCATTGCACAGCCAGCCTGACAGGAAACACAGGCAGTTTTACGACCTTCACGGTCAGTTAGTAAAACTGTTTCTACTGCATTGCCATCATGCAAAGTAATCTGCAATTTTATAGTTCCGTCAGGATCTTTTAATACATTACTTATTTTTGAGGAGCGGAGAAGGGCTTTTTCTTTTAATGAAGTTCTAAGCTCAGCACTTAGATTGGTCATGACATCAAAATCAGTTACACCATTTCCAATCCATTTAAAAATTTGAACTCCCCGGAATTTTTGTGGCAATTCAAGCTGCTCGCAAATTTCTGCGGGGAGTAATCCTGTTAAAACTATCTGATTCATAAAATGAATCTTATTGGTTTCTCTGGAGTTTATCAAGAGTATTACGAACAGCAGAGTTTCTGCTGTCCATCTTCATGTAATCGCTAAGAAGTTTTATTGCATCCTGTTTGCGGTTCATTGCAATATAACATTCTGCAAGATCAACATAAAGTCGTCCATTGCGTGGATCGTTTTTAATCAAGTTTTCAAAACGCTTTGCGGCTTCTTCATTATTGCCTTCACCTTTGCAGATAAGGGCTAATCCAATTGCCGCATAAATGTCAAAGTCAATTTCCAGAGCCTTATTATAGTAATTCTTTGCTTCTGCATAATTTCCTGTTGTACGGTAAGCATCACCTGCACGAGTAAGAATTACCTTATTTTTAGGATCGATTTCAAGAATTTTATTCCAGTAGAAAACAGACTTAAACTGCTGGTTCATTCCACGATAACAGTCAGCAAGACCAAAGAGTGCATAAAAGTTTGCAGGTTCTCTTTCGAGAGCCATTTCAAAATATTTTGTACCTTCTTCAAAAGTCTTGAGCTTTCTGTGACAGTTACCAATTGCAGTGAGAACACGAATATCAACAGTTTCCTTACTGTTTAATTCGTAAATACGAGTCCAGTAATAAAGGGCTTCTTTATATTCCTTAAAGTCGTAATTCAAATGACCAAGACCAATGAGTGCATAAGCATTGTCTTTTTCCATTTCCAGAACTTTAAGATACAAATCTTTTGATTTTCTAAAGTCATGGATTTTGCGGTAAGCATCTGCAACGCGTGTAATTACAGTGATGTTTTTATCATCGTGAACAAGGTACTGCTGCCAGATGTCAATTGCCTTAGCAAACTGATTAAGAGCTTTATAACAGTCTGCAAGACCAAAAAGCGCATAATTGTTTGCAGGATAATATTCAAGACATTTTTTGTAGTAATTAATTGCATCATTGAAATGATTTAATTTTCTTTCTGTGTCTCCAAGACCGACAAGAGCGTAGTTATTGTTTTCCTCAATCTGAAGAATCTCATTGAATGCCTGTTTTGCTCCAGCAATATCATTTTCTTTTATAAGCTGATATCCTTTTTTAGAAAGATCAGAAATTTTATTTGTGATTTCATCAGGCTTGTTTTCTGTAAGAGGGGATGGTGCAAAACTCTCTGGCATCAAGATATCCTCTGTCTGATTGAATTTCTCCATTTTAAACTCCATTCGTTTTTTTACTGTCAATCGTTGAGCAGTGTTGAGATTACCTTCGCCAGATTTTCATATATTGGCTCAGCATCTCGTTTATTATGTGCTAGATAGTAAGCTTTTAGGGCTTTTAGACCTTGATTCTTGTTCATGTAGTAATCACCAACTCGGGTTAGACCGTCAGAATAACCTGTAGTTATATAGATTCTTCTGGCATCTTCGATATTACCATTATTGAACATGATATTAGCTTTTCTGTTTAGAATTACTTTCTGTTCTGAACTAAGGCCATTTACAGGACTGTCAGTGACTTTTATAAAGCCGTCTGGTATTTTCTGCTCTTGAACTGCGTCAGTGAATTTTTTTTCTAAACTTTTTCTATCAATCATAATTTCAAAATTTATGTATAAATTATATCATATTATTTATAAAAGTCAAAAAAAGAATTAAAAAAAACAAAAATTAAGGAAATCATCCTAACAATTTGTTATATATCAAATCTATTTTTTGTACGTATAAAAATCTACAATTGAGCGTCCATAAATTCTTTGATCTGTTCTTGTAAGATTTCCGATTGTATCCGGCATAAAATGTTCTGCTGGACGGTGTACTAAAATTGTTCCAGTTTCATTGAGCATTTTATTCTGATCGCACTGAAGAACCAGCTGTTCATGAAATTTATAAGGGAAGGGTGGATCAAAAAAAATAAAATCAAAAGATCTTTTACAGCGCTTGATAAAATATTCAACCGGCATAAAGTGACACTTAATTTTTACGCCACAATCTTTTTCAGTAACAGAAACATTCTCCAAAACTGTTCCTACTTTTATTTTATCTTTTTCACAAAGCTCTACATCTTTAGAACCTCGAGAAACTGCTTCAATTGCAATAGTTCCTGAACCAGAAAAAAGATCCAGCCATGATTTTCCGTTTAAATCTCCAATAATTGAAAAAACAGATTCACGCATTCTATCCATTGCCGGGCGTATAACACCATCAGGGCATTTTATAATTCTTCCTTTTAATTTTCCACCAGTGATTCTCATGTTGTACCTATTTTTTGTTTAATGCCCAGTATGTTTCATTATGAGCAAGATTATTATTTTTTGTTGCATAGTCAAATGCTGTTTTGCCTTCTGTAGAACGCATTGTTACAGAAGACTGATTATCTAAGAGCACCTGAAGAATTTTTGTTGAATTTCCATATTGAGCCGCATACATAAGAGGGGTTTTACCTTCGAACAGAATATTCAGCGGTACAGCCTTATCCATAAATATCTGAAGTTTTGAAAGCTGCTGACGCTCAGAAATATTCTGTTCTGTAAGAAGGAATACAAGGGCTTTCAAAACTTCTTTGTCGCTTGCTTTGTAATTTTCCAGAAGTTTGCTAAGTATCTGCGGATTTCCATTATAAGAAGCGGCAAGAACCAGGGCTGAAAATCCATATGTATTTTTTTCAGTAACATCAGCCCCAGCTTCAAGAAGTTTTTCTACACATTCAAGACTACCGCTGTAGCGAACTGCATACATAAGAGCAGTCCATCCATCTGAATCTTTTAGATTTACATTGGCATGAGAATCCAAAAGTTGTTTTAGTTCCCATTCATTTCCTTCTTTTGCAGCTCTCATTAAAAGAGTTTTTCCAGAAGCATCACGTTCATCAGGATTTGGTATTATCTGATATAAAATTTCATTGTCCTCAGAATCATTTATGCTTTCTACGTCATAAACCATATAGTCACTGAGGTATTCTTTTTTGTTTTTTTCTGATGCTGATTTTTGTTTTTCGAGTTCTTTTTCAATCTGTGCCTGAAGCATTTCCTGTTCTTTTTTTTGTGCTTCAGCAGCGGCTAATTCAGCTGCCTTTTGAGCTTCTGCAGCAGCAAGTTCCTCTTCTTTGCGACGTTTCTCTTCTGCTTCTTTTTCTTCTAAAAGTTTCTGCTCTTCAAGTTTTTTTGCTTCTAATTCTTCCTGTGCCTTTGCTTCTAAAGCTTCTTTTTCAGCTTTTTCTTTTGCTTCCAATTCTTCTCGTTCAGCTTTTTCTTTCGCTTCTTGTGCTTCTTTTTCCAGACGAGCCTGTTCTTCAAGTGCTTCCTGTTCGAGTCTTTCTGCTTCAGCTTTTCTGGCTTCAATTTCTGCAAGTGCTTTTTCGCGTTTTTTCATCAGTTCTTTCTGACGTTTTGACAATTTCTTTTCGGTTTCATCTGTATTGTCTTTAGAACGCTTTACTTCATAAATATTGTTCTGATTATCATTAATCTGAGTTGTATATGAAAAATCAAAATCAATTGAAGATTCATTTTTCTGTTTAACAGAAGCTGTGAGAGGAAGGGTAATTAAAGATGTTACAAATATAATTTGTAACGAATGCTTAAATAACATATAAGAATTATAAATCAATACCAATAATTCAGCAAGCATTGATATTATAGAGCTAATAATATAGAACTAATTGATTGTAAGTTCATTGAGAATTGACTGAGATACGTATTTTTGATATATTACTAGAACACCCCTTGGGAATCTGAAATATGATTCTCTTTATCCATAAGGAGGAAGAAAGTTGTCATGCTGAACTTGATTCAGCATCTTCTTTATAGATCCCGAAACGAGTTCGGGATGACACTCTCTTTTACAGATTGAAATCGTTGATATCAGTTTGTATCACTGCCTCCTGAAAACTCTGCTTTTTGCAGAGATATTTTTTTAAGGAGATACTTATGAAAAAGTATGAACTTATGACTATTTACCCTCTTGATGAGGAAAAGTCAAAGAAAGGTGCTGATGACGTAAAAAGCACTCTTGCAAAATTCGGTGCTGAAATCACAGAAGAAAAACCATTCGGTGACCGTGACCTTACTTACCAGATCCAGAAACAGAAGAAGGGACGTTTTGTTCTTTATACTATGAAGCTTAATCCTTCTAAAATCACTGAAATTGACAAAGATTTCAAGATTAACATGAATCTTTTGAAGTATCAGTTCGTAAGACTTGACGAAAAAGAATCTAAGTAAAAAATAGCCGCAAAATGCGGTAAGGAGCTTTGAATGACAGACTTAAATCATGTAGTTCTTATTGGCCGTCTCACACAGGACCTTGGTTCTGATGAAAGAAGTTTCGGTTATGTTGGAAACGGACAGGCCAGAGCAAATGTGAGCATCGCTGTCAACCGAAGCAAGAAGAACGGTGACCAGTGGATTGAAGAAGTTAATTACTTCAATATTACAATCTGGGGAAAAACCGCAGAGAACTTAAAACCATATCTTACTAAGGGAAAACAGATTTGTGTTGAAGGACACCTTAAACAGGACCGATGGGAAAAAGATGGACAGAAGCAGAGCAGAATAACAATTGTTGCTGATCAGGTACAATTGCTCGGCGGACGTGGAGATAACAGCCAGTCTGGAAATCAGATGGCAGGGGGTGCTCCAAGATTCCAGCCGGCTAATAATGCAGGTCAGAACAACGGATTCGGCGGTGGCTATTCATCTGAACCATATGGTGATACTGGAAGTGATTTCCCGGAAGATATCCCATTCTAATTGACTAATTGAGAGGTAATAATTATGTCTGAAGAAAATACACAGGAAATGGAAGAAAAACAGACACAGGAAGCTGCAATGGCTGATACAACAGCTTCAGAAGGTCGCGAAGAAGATCGTGACGGACGCGCTAAAGGTAAGACATACTTCCGCAAGAAGGTTTGCCGCTTCTGCGCTAACAAAGCAAAGATTGATTACAAGGATGCAGATGCACTCCGCCGCTATATGACAGAACGTGGTAAGATTCTTCCACGCCGCATCACAGGTACTTGTGCAAAGCATCAGCGTGAAGTTGCAAAAGCTATTAAGCGCGCACGCTCAATCTGTCTTTTGCCATACGTTGCTGACTAGTCTAAAATCTAATTAAATGCACCTGCTCATACTCCGAGCAGTGTGTAAAAAATAAACAGGAGCTTGAAATGAAAGTAATTCTTAACGTAGATGTTAAATCACTTGGTGAAGAAGGCGATGTAAAGAACGTTGCTAATGGTTATGCACGCAACTTCCTTCTTCCACGTAATCTTGCTGTACCTTACAATGAAGCTACAGTAGCAATTTTCGAAGGCCGCAAAGCTGAAATTGAAGCTCGTAAAGAGCAGAAGAGAAAGGATTCTGCAAGCCTCAAGGAAAAACTCGAAACAACAGCTGTTGAACTTTCAATGCCAGCTGCAGCAAACGGAAAACTTTACGCTGCTGTTACAGCTAACGTTGTTGCAGAAGCACTTGCAAAACTCGGATTTGAAATTGAACGCAAGAGAATCGAAATCCCTGGTTCTACAATCAAATCTGTTGGTAATTTCAAGGCAACAATCAAACTTTATGAAGCACAGACTGCAGAAGTACACGTTTCTGTAAAGGCACAGACAGTAGAAGGAAATGCTCCAGCTGAAACAAAGAAAGCTGAAAAGAAAGCAGAACCTGCTGCTGAAGAAAAAGCTGAGTAGTTCTTAGTATTTTTCTTTAAATAATCAAGAGTCGGTATTACAATATGTATACCGACTTTTTTTATCTCGAATTAAGTTCGGGATGACACTTTTGGGAGTAAAAAAATGGATGTAACATTAAATGATAAAGTTCCACCACATAACATAGAAGCTGAACAGGCTGTACTTGGAGCCCTACTGTTGAATTGGGGCGCAATGTCTGAGGTAGTTTCAATTTTACGTCCAGACCGTTTTTATTCTCTGCAAAATCAGGTTATTTATGAAGCAATGCAGAAGTTGTTTTCTAAAAATGCAACCGGCGATACTATTTCCCTGATTAATGAACTTACCGTTGAAAATAAACTTGAACAGGCTGGGGGAGCAGCTTATATAGCTTCTTTAACAGATACAGTTCCTTCAGCAGCTAATATTGACTATTACGCGAAAATGGTACTTGATCGTGCCAGCCGCCGCGATTTAATACATATTTCATCTGAACTTAAAGCGTCTTCTTTTAATTTACAAAAGGAAAGTAAGTCACTTCTTGATGAAGCAGAACAGAAAATTTTTGCCCTTGCAGAACACAATGAAACTACACAGGTTTATTCTGCAAAAGATATTATGTTCAAAGAAATTGAACTGATTGAAGCTCGCTATAAGAGCAAAAACCAGTTTACAGGTGTACCTACCGGTTTTGCAAAACTGGATACTTACACCTCTGGTTTCCAGAATTCAGAACTTATCATTATCGGTGCCCGACCTTCTATTGGTAAAACAGCTCTGGCACTTTCAATCATTCAGAATATTGCCTGTGAACGACGCATTCCATGCGGATTTTTCTCACTTGAAATGCCTTATGAATCAATTGGTATGCGTCTTTTAGCACAGGAAGCTCGTGTCCCAATGCAGAAGATTCGTTCCGGTATGCTCAAGGTTGATGATGTTAAGAAGATTCAGGATGCAGCAGGACGCTGGTTTGAAGCTCCTTTGTATACTGTTGATACTCCTAATATGAAGCTCATAGACCTGAGAGCTGTTGCCCGCCGTATGGTAAAAAATCAGGGAGTAAAAATTATTTTTATAGACTATATTGGTCTTATTTCCACAGAAGATCCGACAGCACCAGTTTTTGAACAGGTATCTTTAATTTCAAAATCTCTCAAAGCTCTGGCCCGTGAACTTAATATACCAATTGTTGCGCTTTGTCAGGTTGCGCGAGATGCAGAAGGGCAGGAACCAAACCTTGCACAGTTGCGAGGTTCAGGTTCGATTGAACAGGATGCCGATGTTGTAATGTTCTTACATCGTGACCGTTTAAAAGATGAAGTCGTTGCTCAAGATGCTAAGATTATTCTTGCTAAGCAGCGAAACGGTGCCACTGGTGATATTGAAATCATGTTTCTGCCCGCATATAGCAAATTTGAAAATAAAGCAGAGGATGCCTAAAATCGAAAATCCGTTAAAAACCGAGCCGCAAGGGTCGGTTTAGGATTATCGAAAAAATGGCACAGAGGCGAGCCGGCGAGCCGACTCACACTTATTTACTATTTTGCATCAGCAGCACTGTTTCCACTTGTTTTTACAGAAAGATCTTTCTTATCTAGTAAGCGGAGGCGGCCATTTGAGTCTGTTACTACAATTCCACCGTCTGTTACTGTTACTGGAGTTCCAGATTTTACCTGAATCTGAGACTTTAATTTAAGACTAAGATCTCCACCAAATTTGGCAAGATAGAAGCTTCCGTTTTCTTCAGTTACACAGTAGTATTCTTTTCCGTCTTGAACGAGAACTGAATCTTCTGCAATCTGATTATCGCTTTCTGCAGAGATTTCAAGTGTGTCAGGAGAAATTGTTACAAGTTTTACAGAACCGTTTCCTGAGTTTTCACCTGCAATTGCAATAAAACCGTCGCCTTCTTTATAAACAGTTCGGTTACGAATCTGTGCAACAGGGGAGTTCTTTACAACTTCACCATTCTGAATATTGAACTTTACAAGACGTGAAAGCATGTTTGCTTCATCAGAAAGAATGATACCAAACTCTGTAGTCATAAGAGCCTGCTGAGCTTCTTTCTTCTGAACTTCAGCCTGGTCTTTTGCTATTTCCTTGCGTTCTGTCTGTGCTTCAGTTTCTTTTTTATCAGCACGGGCCTGCTGTTCTTTTGCTTCCTGTTTAGCTTCTTCAGTCTTGGCCTGCTGCTCTTCCTGTTTCTGCTGTTGTTCTTCAGCTGCCTGCTGTTTCTCTTCGGCTTCCTTTTTAGCTTCTTCAGCTTCTTTTTGTGCCTGTTTGTCATCAGGATTTTCTTCTGCTACCTTCTGTTTTTCTTCAGCAGTTTTCTTAGCCTCTTCGGCTTCTTTCTTTGTTTCTTCAGTTTTTTTCTTTTCTTCGTCGAGTTTCTTCTGTTCTGTTACAGCTTTTTTCTGTGCTTCCTGAGCCTTTGTGCTTGCTTCGTCAGCTTCGCGTTCCTTGATGTCTACCATTTCCTTACGGCTTTCAACATTCTTGTCATCATCTTCTTTCATGGATTTTACAACAGAAGAATCGCTGATAACTGAAGTATCAACAGTTGAAAGTCCGCCATTTTTAACATCATAAAGAGGAATTACGATTTCTGATTTCCCAGGCCAGTCTTTATATGTAACAGAAAGACCACAGTTTTCTGAAGTAAGATTCTGAATAACTACATTCTTGTATTTTGATTTAAAGGTATCTAATTTTCCGCGGTATACGGCATTGTAAACAGTAATAAATACTGAAATTGTATCTGCATCTTTTTCACTATAGCCATAAGCTGAAACAAGATATGCAGAAATGATTCTTCGAAGGTTTGTAATATGATCTACAGTGGCATTTGAACCGATGTAAAGTATATCTGCATCAAGTTTGCCAGTTTCATTTTCATCAATGGCATGAACAACCCAATATTTGCTGTTTTTATTTGTTGAGGTTGCCTTTTCTGGATTACTGGCAATTTGATTTCCAAGTCCGCTACCAATACCTTTGATTGCTGATATGGAATCAATTACCTTGTGAGGTCCTGTATAGTTAATAAATTCGATTGTCTGATCGCCTGTAGATGTAAGTTCAGGCTGATTTACTTCGAGGGCAAAAAGTCCTGCTGAAAGTAAAAGTGATAAAGCTAAAAGAAGTAAAGATTTTTTCATACTTGCCACCTGTAAATTTACTGAAATTTATTAAATAATTTTAACACAGTATTAAAGAAAAGGCCAATAAATTATAACTCGAGAGATATTATTTTTTTTAGTGTATCACGTGCATAAGTTCTTGTATTAGAACTGTATCCGGCTCCCATAAAGCGCTTGATTATATCTTTTCCGTGTTTATTGTAGGCTGGACGGCCCATAAATTTGCAAATCGAATAAACTGCATCGCAGATAATATTACAGTATGCCGAATCTTTGTTTCCTGCAAGTTCTGCATGACGTTCTATGGCTGTAAGAAGTTTTCCGTCGGGATCGTAGCCTGTAAGATTTGTTAGTAGGGCGCGGCAATATGTTTTATTGTTGCTCTTTGAAAGTATGTCAGCGCACGCCGACTGTGTATTATCAGTACAAAGTAAGGCTAACTGCACCAGTATTGATTCGAAGCCGGCTGAGTCTGTTTGGAAAACGGATTTTTCTGTATGAACTCCAAAGTTTGATGACGTGGAATCCATGTAATATAGGCGTGCAACCGAAAGCGTTTGAGTAAGCCATTCCTGTTCTTTTATTCCAAAGTTACCTTCAAATATTTCTTTTTCACGTTCCGGATTTATTAAATTGGAAAAAAATCCGCTCTGGGTAAAATAATTGAATTCAGTTAAATCCAGTGGGGCAAAATATGAATAATCAGACTGTATATTTTTTAATACAGTTTTATTAGTTGTCTGGCTTGTAAGGTAGGCATTCATAGTCCAGTTTTTATCACAGAAGATAAGATAATTATCATTTGAATAAATAATCTGATTTATAGTCTTATTGCGGATATTAACAGGCATTTTTGCAGACCACAATTCCTTGTAGTTTTCATCTACTAAAACAGCTTTGTTTGAATCAGCTAAAAAAAGACCCGAAGCAGAAAAATCTAATTTTAATAAATTAAGTCCATTAATCCCGTTAAGCTTACAGCTTGAAAGTTCTGTTCCATCCTGCACATTCAATTTATAAACTGTTACGTCATTTTGAGAAAGTGACAACAATCGGAAATCAGTTTTATCTTTATTAACAATAAACAAAGGATTTCCAGCTTGTACAGATGTTACCCATCGGCTTTTTGTAAGTCCATCAGTTAGAGAAAAAAGTCCTGCGCTATAATCTGTAAAGATTAATAAAATACCTTCGCTGCAGGTAAAACAATTTCTAACACTACCGGCAAAGGTGATATCTTCTAATTTTTCCCCGAATGGAGAGATTCTTAAACCTTTAGTTTTACCGCCTTCATCAGCCAGAAAAACAACAATTGAACCATCAGGTAATTCTTGAATCGGAAGATTTTTTTGTGCTGATGTCTGGAGTTGCCATCGAATAGAACCGTTTATTCCATAGCAATAAACTTTGTTTTCTCCATGAATAAAAAAGCGTCCGTCACGACCTGCAAAAGGTTTTGAAAACGGCTTAAAATCAAGTGCCTTAGACCATAATTCATTTCCACTAGGATTAAATAGCCTTAAAATATTTGAGTTTTCGTCATGAAAAAGAATAAAATCACCACGCATTGTAGTAAGGCTGACATTCCTAACCCTTCCAATGTTTTTTTCCCATAAGAGTTTTCCTGTTGAAGAATACCCCATAATATTTCTTGCATCAGTTACAAGACAAAAACCATAAGAAGTAACTTCCGGTTCGCAAAGTGCGGTGCCGGGCAAAACTGAACTCCAGCTGGTATTATAATTTGAAAGTATTTCAAGCCCTGCATCCTGTGCAAAAAACTGTGTAATAAGACATATAGAAATAAAAATAAAAAATATAAACTTTTTAATAACTTTATTATTCATCATTTTTGTTATATCCGTTCAAGAAGTGAAAGACTTTCTATATGGCTGGTATTCGGATAAAAATCCAGAAGATACATTTTCTTAATTTGATAACCAGCTTTGATTAATGCAGCACAGTCACGGGCATGAGTTGTAGGATCACAAGAAAGAGAAATAATCAAAGGAATTTGAGAGTCAGCTAACCACTGGCGGACTTCTTTTTCCATTCCGCTTCTAGGAGGATCTATAGTACAGGCATCAAAAGAGGGAAGTGTATTTGCACAGTTTTTAACAAAGTTAGCACCGCTCAAACCATAACTGATATGTTTAGTTTCTGCCATATTCTGTTCTGCAAAAACAAGTGCATCTCTATTGTGTTCTACAAGAACTACGTTTTCATATTTTTCTGTCAAAAAACTAGAAATTGAGCCACAGCCGGCATACATATCCAGAATGTTTTTACCACCAGGAAGAAGTTCTGTAATAAGACGGCAGACTTTTTCAAATACAAAAAGATTTGACTGAAAAAATCCTCTTACATCAAAAGAAAGCTTATGACCACCCAGTGTAACTGTCATAGTATTTTCTGGAGATGACACAGTTCCAGAAAAGTATTTGTTTTCTTTTATTTTCAGTTTTTTTGCCTTATCGCCTTTTACTCCTTGTATTTTTTTATAATTTTCATTCTTGTTTTCTTCTACTGCAATTTTAAAATCTTCATTACAAAAAGCACTTCCAAACAGGTGACATCTTCCTTTTGGTCGATTTTCAGATTTTTCTGCTGTGCTTTTCAGATAGTTATTTACTGCATTTTCTGCACATAGACATTCTTCTACTGGAATTACAATATTTGATTTTCTTTGTGATAATCCGCCATTGTTTAACTGAAAACGGGCTCTATAATTAAAATCAGGGCCATCAATTATTTGTGTCTTATTTGAAATATCGATTCCATTCTGGCGAAAAATATCTGTAAGCATCTGTTTTCGAAGTTCTTTCTGATAGGTTGAATCAATGTGCATCATATTACAACCACCGCATTTTCCATAATAACGGCATTTTGGTTCAACACGATGTTCAGACGGTTCAAGAATTTTTATAATTTCTGCATTATCATAATCTTTATTCTGTTCTGTAATTTCTATTTCAATTTTTTCGCCGGGAATAGTGTAGGGAACAAATACGTTTTTTCCATCAATTTTTCCTAAAGATTTTCCCCCGAAAACCATTTTATCTGTTATAATGTACATAAAGTAATTTTAACATTAATACAATAATAACTTCAAGTTATTAATTTACATTCACCATCGGAGTGGGAAATGACCGAGGACAACATCATCCCAGTTGGCCGAGGGCATTTTCAACAGGAGATTGCGAATGATAGAACTGGAAAGTTTATAAATTGTCAGGAGATTGTATATGAATATGAAAAGTTTTATGTTGAAAATGGACGACGGTTATGAGTTAAGTGTAAACCGCTGGCAGCCAGATACAGATGAAGAAATAAAAGGTGTAATACAGTTACATCATGGGCTTGCAGAACATAGTTTACGTTATGACCGTTTTGGTTCTGTGCTTGCGGAAAATGGCTGGGTTTTAAATGCCTATGATATGCGCGGACACGGTCGTTCTGCAGAAAATGCAGAAAAAAATGGAACAGGTATTTTTGGAAAACTTGCAGCTAAAAAAGGTTTTGACCGTGCTGTACTTGATCTTAAAGCAGTAATAGATAATCTTAAAAATGATTTTCCTGAAAAAAAGACAATTCTTATGGGCCATTCCTTTGGTTCTTTTGTTTCTCAGGGATTCATTGAAGAGTTTGGGTCAGAAATTGATGCCTGTATTCTTTGTGGTACGGCGGGTCCACGTCCGGTTCTTATTGCATTTGGTTCATTTTTTGCACATCTTATTGCTTTTTTTGCTGGAAAAAATTCGATTGTTCCGCTTTTGGATAAACTTTCCTTTGGAAGCTATAATGCCCGTATCCCTAATCCAAGAACAAAAAACGACTGGCTTTCTGCAAATGAACTTAATGTAGATATGTATCAGATGGATAACTGGTGTGGATTTCCTCTTACGACATCCTTTTTCTGCAGCATGACAGAAGGTTTGAATAAGATTCATAAAAACAAAAACATAAAAAAGATTCCATCAAATCTTCCGGTATTCTTTATCTGGGGAAGTGAAGACCCTGTAGGTTCTTACGGTGCCTCAATCAAAAAGCTGATAGAGATTTACAAGTCAAACGGAATGAAAATTGATTTCAAAGAATACCCAGGCGACCGTCATGAAATTCTAAACGAAAACGACAAAGAAACTGTAGAAAATGATATTATTGCTTGGGTTGATAAAATATAACTAAAATTCCTCACAGAGCTAAGGAGCGCACAGAGTTTTTTCGGGGGAGAATGTAGACGATTTAACAAGACCCCTTTTTCTCCGCTTGTTTTCGATATTGATATTATTGATTTTTAGTATATAAAAGATCTCTTTGATTTTTCTTTTGAAATTGCTGAAGCAGCAAAAAAAGACCATAGACAACATCATCCCCGTTGGCTATGGTCTTTTTTCGCGCGGAAGCAATTTCAAAAGTAAATAACACACTTATTTCGATATACTTGACTATTAATAAAAAATCACAATAATATCAATAATCGTGTTAATTAGATATGGTACCGATGGTCAAGGACGTCCAGTAAAAAAGGCCGTCATTTATACGCAAGCGGAACACCTGATATCAAACAAGAACATTGATCCTGATGCACTACAAATTATTAACAGACTTCGCGATGCAGGTTTTACAGCCTACATTGTTGGTGGTGCAGTAAGAGATTTGATAGTTGGAAATAAACCAAAAGATTTTGATATTGTCACCGATGCCACACCATCTAAGATAAAAAGAATATTCAGAAATTCTCGCATTATAGGCCGACGTTTCCGTCTGGTTCATGTTGTATTTGGAACTAAAATTTTTGAAGTAAGTACTTTCCGTTCCAATGCAGAAGGATCTGTTGGTAATGATTTTGGTACAATCGAAGAAGATGTATTGCGCCGCGATTTTACAATGAATGCACTTTATTATGATCCGCTTCAGCAACAGGTAATTGATTATGTTGGCGGAATGCGTGATATCAAAAAGCATATTCTGCGACCTGTAATTCCTTTAGACAGAATTTTTGTTGAAGATCCTGTAAGAATGCTTCGCGCCATAAAATATTCTGCAACAACACATGCAAGAATGCCTCATTCTTTAAGACATAAAATCAGAAATTCTGCAGGAATGTTATCACAGGTTTCACCATCAAGACTTACAGAAGAACTTTTGAAAATTATTAATAACTGCAGTGCCTATGAAATTGTTCAGGAAGCTCTTGATACAGATTTGTTCATATATCTTCAGCCTGCTGCAACTTCATTGATTTATGATAATCGTGATTTTGAAAGTAAATATATGGAAAGCATTCGTAAACTTGGTGAATTAAATAAAAATGAACCAGATGCACGAATGGGTAAAAAACTTTTCTATCTTATTAAGGATTTTGCCGCAACCCTTACAGACTGGGAAAAAGAAACAAAAGAAAAATACTCTTATACTGAATTATATGCAAAAACCTGGGCTGAATGCAGAAATTTTGTACTTCCTATGAATCCTGTTCGCAAAGAACTTGAATATGCTGTAAAAACTGCATTGAATGACCTTGGAGTAAAATCACGTTCAACAGGTTCAAAACCTGCAGCACAGAAAAATGCTTTGCCACAGACACAGCCTAAAAAGAGCGGAAATTCAAAATCAGGTTCTTCCCGTCATACTGGCAGGCTTTGATATTTTATCAATTATAATACTTACTTCCTCAATAAGAATGCCTGTAAAGGATTCAATTTTATCAATGATATATTGCTGAAGTTTATGAACCTTGCCGGTAAGCTGAGTTCCAAAAGGCACATCGATAGTTACAATAAGACGATATCCGCGGTTATCAGTCTTAATTGAAATTTTTTTGATTTTTACCTCTGGGTCGCATTCACTTACACAGTGCATAACCATTTGGGTAAGGGCTGCTTCTGAAATTTCTATACGGCCTTTCTTTGAAAATTCCGGCTGAACAATTGATTTTTCAATCATCTTTCCGGTTAGATTTTTTCCTGTCTTTTTGAATAATTTGTTTTTATTAAAAAAGTCATGCATTGAAGTAGAAAAAATCTGTGAGTAATTCTTTTTTACTTCAATTGATGGAACTGGAATTACATGTTTACCTTCAACCTGACGGGATTTTATAGCTTTTTCTATATCTTCCTGTGAGGCTATGTCTTCAATATGTATGATTTTTTGTGGCTGTGGTAACTGAAGACGCATGGCAATTTTACTTACCATTTTTTCTGAAGTTCCAAGCAGGAGGATTTTTTTGATATGAGTTTTTCGGAGAACGCGGGCAACAGAATCTCGGTGTTCTTTATCATCGAAAAGGGCAGCGCGAACAGCACCCATATAAGTTTTTTCGCGTTTTGCAGAACGGCCTGCAACAATTTTATCATCCTGGATTAAAAGCCCATCGTCTATAATTGCATGAATTCCGTATTGTTCTGCAAGAAGTTTTGAACGGAATGATTTACCGGTTCCGCTTTCTCCCACAAGTGCGTAAACCTGAATATGTTTGAATATATCGAAAATTTCTAAGATGTCCGAAAGTTTTTTTCCCATACCACTTATATTATAAACCAGAATTTTTAATACCACAACATTGTAATTGTTCAATAAAATCAGAAGAAAGCCTTATTTTTATCTGTGGAGGTAGGCCAAGCGGATTTTCTGGAAAACTTAGGCAATAAGCCTGCAGATAAAATTCTCTTTTTGAAGAATCGACCAGTCGTGCTGCACCATAGGCTGTATCTCCTGCAAGAGGATGTTTGTGCAAGGCACTTTGACTACGAATCTGGTGCTTACGTCCTGTTTTGATTTCATATTCAACGAGAGTGTAGGCTTTTCCATTTGCTGATCCCCATGCAATTGGGGTTACATTAGTTTCGCACATTAAGGAAGAATCATTATTTTCTGAAGCTGCTTTTGCTTCTACAGTATAAAATCCGTCTTCATTTTCACCATTGTCGATAATAAAATCTTTCCATTCTTCTTTTTGAGAAAGTTTTCCCTGAACAAGCCCATAATAATTTTTGTGTATTGTGTGATTTTTTATTCCCTGAGTAAACCAGCGGGCACCTTCGAGGCTTTTTGAGAAAGCTAAAAGGCCGGTGGTCCGACGGTCAAGGCGATGTAAAGGGCCTGGCTTAAAAGAAAGGGATGTATTTTTTATAGAATCTGTTTTGTTATTCAAATAATCAATCACGTCTTTATAAAGTCCATCAGTTTTTCCATGAACGGTTCTATCATATGGTTTATCAATAATTAAAAGATGTTCATTTTCAAATACAATTTTCAGCTTTGTTGAAGTTGATGCCTCCGGTTTTGTTTTTTCAGATTTTTCTAAATCCTCAGTTTTATCATCATCAAAAAGAAAAGCGGCTATGGAAATTATATCTCCTTCTACAATGTGCGTTTCGGGTTTTGCTTTTTTGTGATTTAGTTTTATAAGCCCTTTTCTAAGAAGTTTATATATTTCTGGTAATCCTTTGTTACTCAGAAATATTCTTAAAACCCGGTCAAGGCGGCGGTCTGAGTCATCTTTTCCTGCTGTAAAATCTTTAAATTCCATCTTAATTAAAGTATATGCATTTTTAAAAAAATCTACTAGTAAATTTCACTTATGAGTGATACTATATATGTATATTTTTTTATTTGGAATTATATGTCACCAACTGAAAATTTTATAGAGCAATTCATTCTTTTCTTACATAATCCGATTCTTCTTGCATGTATATTCAGCTGGCTCGGAGCTCAATTTATAAAATGTGCAATAAAACTTATTTATGGTAAAATTCATTCTCTTGGTGAATTATTTGAAGTAATGTTATGGCGCACCGGAGGCATGCCTTCCAGCCATTCTGCTCTCGTAACATCACTTTGTGTTACAATTGCTTTCCGTCACGGACTTCATTCTGATTTATTTATTTTTGCCCTCTGCTTTTTTCTTGTTGTTATTCGTGATGCTTTTGGAGTAAGACGTTCAAGCGGAATTCAGGCAAGAAAAATTAACGAAATTGGAAACGACCTTAAGGAAAAGGGAATTATAGAAAGTTATAAACCTCTTAAAGAAGTTGATGGACACACACCTATGGAAGTTTTGTGCGGTTGTCTGTTAGGCTTTTTTGTAGGGCTTTCTTTTTCTCTTTTGAAGTAATTCGCCATGAATAAGTATACAAAGTTTATTTCACCGTTTGTTTTTCTTATTTCACTTATTCTATTAATTTCTTTTCGCTCAGTACCATCCGGACAGCTTTGGAAAGAGTATAATGTTCTCTATGTACCAGCAGATTCTGAAGATTCAAAAATATTAACAGCTCTGACAAAATGTGAAATTCAGGATGCGGTGTATCTTTCCGGTCAGTTTCTTCCTGTTTCCTTAAATGAAAATTCAATTGAAATTTCCATGCTTCGTCTGAACTATGGCTCTAAAGATTACGAATATACAACAAAGCGAAAAGCATTCTTTTTTGATAAAGCATCTGCTTATAGACTTTATTATATTCCGTCTGAATATAAGTCAAAACTTGGAGATGCCGTTCAATTAATTGAAAGTTATGGTATTCCCTGCGTTACTGACACTTCTGCATCTTATCCATGGCTTTTGCCTCTGATTTGTGTATTGCTTACAGCAATGTTATTATTATTTGTAAAAAATAAAATCGTTTTTGCGTGCGGTGCTGTGATTCCGCTGGTATATTTATTCAGTAATCCTTTTTATCCTGTTGCTACGGCTACCTGCCTTGTACTTTTATGTTTATTGTTTGCAGCTAATGTATGGAAAAGGAGGGGAGCAGTAAGCTGGCTTATAAGCCGTCGCTTTGTTCCTGCAATGCTTGGAGTTTCCATTGTTTGTTCTTTTGCCGGATCAATTGCTTCCGGATTCTGGTTCATTGTTTCTGCTTGCGGTACTGGAGCTGCATTATTAAGCATTTATGAATTAGAAAAATATATTCGTACTAAAAGACCTTTTGTTCCGGTATTTATTCGTCCTGCAAAAAGTATTTCTATATTTGCAGGAAAAGCCTCTGTTACTCTTGGAGTTTCAACTGCAGCAGCTTTACTGGTTATTGCATTATTCTTTTTAACTTCAACAGATTCTGTAAAATCACGAGGTTCAAAACTTCTACTCCCATCCTCATCATCAATTCAAAATGATAATCTTCCACAACTTGAAGAGTTTTATCGCTGGAACTGGAATGTTCGTACTGCTCCTTATAAATCACTCAATGAACAGTCGTTGGATAATAAAGAATCTGTTGAGTTCCAGACCTTTACAGAAAATCCAGATAGTGGAATCATTACGCCTCATATTCAAACTATGCATTATGATGACAGTTTCCGCCGCGAAGCTTTTGATGGAATAGATTCCTTAAAATTTAATTCAGTTGAAAAAGTTATGAAATCAGAAGGAGAAGATTTTACAGCCGGATATTCTGCATTAACTTCAAGCCATATAAATTTATTTGGCATAATTATGATGTTTATTTGCGTTTTTATATTACTTTTTATCTATATTTCCATTATTATAAGAAAAGGTATTAATAAATGAATTCAAATAACCCGATAGTTTCGTCTGTTATTAAAGATTATAAAGATTCTCAAAAAGATTTTTTACCTCGTTTTGTATCTATTCCACTATCACAGGAAGCAGGCAGTAATTACAAACCTCTTGTAAAAGTTGGAGATATTGTTCACGAAGGTGATGTTATTGCAGAAACAGAACTTACTCCTGGTAAAAAAACATATATTCATTCCTCAGTTCCAGGAACAGTAACAGCAATTGAACCGATTGTAGCTCCAGATGGCAGACAGGAATTTTGCGTAAAAATCAGATTTGGAGGAGCTTTTTCATTCCTCGGTAAAAAGCATTCAGAAAAAACTGCATCAACTTTAATTGGCGCTGAAATTCCTTCTAAGTTAAAAGAGCTTGGTGTTTTAAATACCTTTAAAACTTCTATTCCAGAGAATCTTGGACTTCAGATTGAAAAAATGCTTGAGGCTAAAAGAAAGCCAGAAAATATTATTGTAAGACTTTTTGATGAAGACCCTTATAGAGTTACAGATTCACTTATAAGTAAATTTTATTTTGATCAGCTTGTAAAAGGAGCCAGAATCCTTGCAAAGGCTATTAATGCAAAAGGTATTGTTTTTGCTATAGATCAGAAATTTGCAGATAAAGAAATATTTAAAAATGAAGAATATAAAGATATAAAAGCGTTGGAAATGAATATCCGCCGTTATCCATGCGGAACTCCAAGAGAGATTGTTTCTGCCTTTGTTCGAGGACCTCTTAAACGTACCTGCGTATTCTGCATTTCTAAGAGTGATTTATTTGTTGATGCTTCTACCGCCTATGAAGTTTATAAAGCAGCGGGGCTTTCAATTCCTTCTGTAGACAGATTTGTTCATTTTTCAGGTGATTGTCTTAATGCATCTTGTCTTCTTGAAGTCAAAATTGGAATTACATTGCGTGAACTGGTTTCTCACCTCGGAGGATTTGTAAAAGATCCTGCTCATATAATCATAAACGGAATGCTTTGTGGTATTTCTGTTCAGAGTCTTGATATTCCAATTACTAAATATGTTAAATCTGTTGAATTTCTTTCAAAAAAGAGAAGGACAGATGAACAGGTTTATTCCTGCATCAATTGCGGTAACTGTAGATTCGCCTGTCCTGTAAAGCTTTCTCCAGATATTCTTTACAATCATACTGTAAACTATAAGCTTTTGAATGAAAGATTTACAGCTTCATCTCTGGCTTGTATCGAATGCGGTTTATGTAATACAGTTTGTCCGGCAAGATTACCGCTTTGTCAAACTATTAAAGTTCTAAAAAATAAAATAACGGAGGAATAGGAGACAGTTATGAGTAATTCATCTAAAGAAAAAAAATTAAAATCTGGCCGTATATCTGTTAAGCCTTTTGTTTATAATATTCCGTCAATTTCCTCTGTTTCTATCCGCTTTATAATTCTGCTTTCACTGCAGATTATTATGCTCGGCGTAACAAAAAGTTACAGTGCACTTATAGTTATTCTAGCAACACTTTTAGGTGCGCTTGCTGCATCTGCTGTAAACTATTTTATCTCTAAAGAACCTTTATTCAATATAATGAATATTGCAATTCAGGGACTTTTAGTAGGGCTACTTTTACCTGAACAATTTCCACCATTTACAGCTTTTGTCATTTCTTTCTCTACAATAGTTGTTTCGCGTTGTATTGTATTTAAAGGAATAAACAACTGGCTGAATACGGCTACTATTGCAGTTATTATTGCATGGTTTGTTGGTAGAAATTATTTTCCTAACTTTGAAGTTTCGAGCGGACTTTTAAGTCTTAGAAATACTTCGGTATATCTTTTGGAAAACGGTACTTTTCCTATCTATAGTTTTGACAGTTCTATAACTTCCTTTTTGAATAAATATATTTTTGATTTTTTCAAGATAACTATTCCAGAAGGGTTTATTTCACTTTTTTGGGATTCACATTCTATAATCCCGGCCTTCAGATTTAATTTGTTGACAATAATTTCATCTATCATAATTTTTTCTGATAATGCTTTTTCATTGATTATTCCATCAATATTTTTATTTGTATATGCTACACTTGTACGTCTCTTTGTACCGTTTCTTTTTGGCGGTAACTTTAATCAAGGTGATATAATTCTTGCCTTGCTCACAAGCGGAGTCCTTTTCTGCTGTGTTTTCTTAATTCAATGGTATGGTACAATTCCAGTAACAGTACAAGGAAAAATTTTATTAGGAGTTCTTTCAGGCTTTACAGCTTTTTTGATTATTGGCTGTGGAACTTCTCCTGTAGGAATGGTATATACAGTTTTGCTTTCAAATATAATAAGTATGGTTATCCGTGTCTTTGAAGAAAGACATAACGAACTGATAACAGGAAAAGTTATTACAAAATATTCGGCTAAAATTACAGCAGAACAGGAGGCCGAAAAATGAAACAGGAAATTTCCTATAAAAATTTCTTTATAAATTATGCAATTTTTGTTGTAATTGCCGCTGCAGTTTTTGGTATTCTTATATATGTAATCAAGGTCTCTCAAAAATCCTGGGACAAAAATCTTAAGGCTGCAGTGGAATATACACTTGCAGAATCTGAGCCAGATACCTGGGAAATTGGAAAGTCAGTAAGAATAACAAATCCACTTTCTGCAGGCGCTGCATGTTATGATGCACGAAATAAAAAAAGTGGTGAAACAGGTAAGGCCATAATCATTCGTATTCAGACATTTTATGGTCCTCACTGCGGTGTGTTCATTGTACAGAATGATGGAAAAATTGATTTTAAAGGATATTCATCTTTACACGGAAGAGTTGCCGTTCAGCTTAAAAACTCTTATACAGGTCGCCGTGTAGAATATTGGAGCCAACGCATTGTAGAAATGCTAAAATAGGGAAGTGCAGTTATGAAACAGAAAAAATCTTTTATGTATATTGCGTCTTTTCTGGCGCTCACAATTCCTACTCCAGGCCGTTTTGTTTTAGGCTTTACTTTAATTCTTGAACTTTTTATTCTTGAAGTACTTGGAATTCTCGTAAATTCTCTTGTATCTAAGTTGAAATTTAATGAAATCAGAACCTATTTTGTAATGTTGTTTATGATTTCAATTACACTTTTATACCGTCAGATTCTGGTTCTTACATACACAGAAATTGCCTTAAACCTTGGATTTTTGCTTTATCTGCCGCCAGTTTCTGTATTCCTGACACATACTCTTTTTACAGATTTTGAAGAGCCTCTTCCAGTACGCTTAAAGTCAAACCTTTTCAGTACACTTATTTTTTCATTGATGATTCTTTTATTCTTCCTTTTCCGTGATATTGCAGGTTATGGAACTTTTACTTTCTTTGGAAAGAATCATAGAATTTTTGAAAAGGTAATTCTTAATCCAGACAAGGTAGGAATATTTACGTTCTTTGCTTCAATTTCCGGAGCACTCGTTCTTACAGGCCTTGTAATTTATTTATTTATGTTCATTCGAAATAAGGCAAGAATTATATCAGGCAGGGGAGAATAAAATGATTTATTTGTACACATTCTTATATTATTCAATTTTTTCTTCTGTCGTACTTATTTACGGAATCGGTCTGAATAAAATTGCAGAAATTGGAATTGTAAAATTCAACGAGCCGATTTATTACATTAAGGGAGCAATATCTATTGTTTCATCAGCTGTAATTTCCTGGCTTATAACATATTATCTTTTGGTTCCACTTACAATAACAGAATTATATCCTCTTGTATGCTTTATTGTTTATGCTTGTATAAGCACCTTCCTTGGAGGAATTGTACGCCTTACAACCGGACATACAACATCTGAATTTGCAGTTTCTTACCTTTTGATTTTACTTTCAATCGAAGAAAGTTCCTCTCTACTTTTTACACTTTTTATAAGCATGAGTGGACTCATTTCCATGCTGATAATCATACCATTCAGTCTTACTTTTAGAAGACGAGTATGCAGCAATGGAAGACTTCTTGATGAAAAATATTACAGTCTCTACTTTATCTTTTTAGCAGTTCTAATTCTTCTGCTTTCAGTTTGGGATATTGCATGGCTTAATCCGGGGGCAATTCAATGATTCTGAAAATCATTCTATTTGTAATTTTTATTCTGCTTTTAATTCTTCTCGCTTTTTTTACACTTTATATTTTTATTCCATCAATTAACAAGGAAGATAAGAAAAAGGAAGACCCACTTGTTCCGCTATCTCTTTCTCCTGTTATTTTACCTGAAGAAAAAAAATATAGTCCTTCTGCAGAAAAAGCTTATGTTATGTGCTCCTGCAACAAAGAGTGTAGTCTTGAACGTTCTATGTATAACAGTGAGTATACCTGTGTAATGGCAAAAACTGTATATGGTTCAGCACTTGATTGTCACTTTGCATGTCTTGGTCTTGGTGACTGCACAAAAATCTGTCCTCAGGAAGCAATAGTAATAAAGAATATGACAGCTGTTGTAACAAGCAATTGTTGTGGTTGTGGGAAATGTGTTCTTGTATGTCCTCAGCATATAATCAAACTGATTCCAAAAGACACAAAAAAAATGGTTGTTTGCAATAATGATTCTTCTGATATGACTTCATGTACAAAGCTGAAAGTTGAAGAAAATGTTACCTGGAATGATAAAAAAGACTTTAAAATATGGGAATATTGTTATAGAATAATAAAACGATTTAGATAATTTTATTGTTCTTCGGAGAGAAATACCTTTGGGGAAGGGTATTATTTTTAATATAATAATTTAAGAAAAGGAGTGAATATCGGCTTTTGGTGGGATGCCGTATAAAGGATAATGGGGTCAATATACGTCAGCTTCATTGTAAAGTCAGTGCCTGTTTTTACAGAAAGCACAGAAGTTCTTGAAAAGAGCTTTCAGACCATTTATAAGCCAGTATTAAAATATCTTTATTCACATCCTTCATTCCCAATGTCATTTGCCTTTTCCGGTCCACAAATTCAATTCTTTAAGAAAAGAAAAAATGAACTTATTACAATTCTTCGTGAACTTACAGACCGCAAACAGGTAGAAATTCTTGGTGGTGGTTATAATGATCCGCTTCTTCCGCTTTTAAATTCTGCTGACAGAAATGGACAAATAGATCTTTTAACTTCTGAAATTCGGGCTACCTTTGGAAAACGTCCAAGAGGTATGACACTCTTTCAGGATTGCTGGGATTCTTCTCTTGTAAATAACATTCATACTTGTGGAATTGAATATGTAATTTTAAACAGTTCAATTATTCCAGAAAGCAAAAGATCATTCCTTCCAATTTTTATGAGTGATCTTGGAAAGAATGTGGATATATTTCCGTATTATAATGATTTACTTCCAGATGAACAGATGCTTCCAGATGAGTTTATCTATAACATTGAAAAAGCAGTTTTAAAAGTTGAAAAAAAGGATAATCATCTTCAGCTCGATGCCGACAGAATCATTGCTATTTCACTCACACCAGAAATGGTTTCAAAATTAAACGAAGCAAAATGGTTTGAACAGCTTGGAAAATATATTCAGGCCAACGATTCAGGAAGAGTAAAACTAACAACCTTAAATAACTATAGAACAGCCGGAGTAAAAATTAAAATTCCATCTTATATTCCGATTGGAATTAGTGATGAAGTTTCAAAAATTACTTCAATCAGCAGTACAGAAAAGACAAATAAATATCAGGTAAATGTTTTTGATTTTCTAAATACCTTCAATGAAAGTAAAAAGCTGTATAACCGAATGATGTATCTGAGTCTTCTCGTAAATCAATGTAAAACTGACAAAATGAGAAAGAAGACTGCCCGTGAAAAACTCTGGCAGGCTCAAAATGGAATGACTCTTTTATGTACAGCAAACGAACCTCAGTTTAATGCCACCTATCGTCAGCAGGCATATAAATATTTAAATGAAGCAGAAAAAATGCTTAGAGGCGACGGTAAATTTGAAGAATCAGTTACCTGTTATGATTATGACAATGATGGTATTGATGAATATGTTTGCCGCATGGAACAGTATTTTGCCTATATTTCTCTTGCAGGTGGTAGTGTTCCAGAATTAGATATTATTAAAGATTACTGTAATTATGCAGACAATTTAAAACGTAAATTTGAATTTGATGGACATGATGATAATTATGAAAGAGGATTCTTTATTGATCATCTTTTTACAGAAAATCAGCTTGAATTATATATTCGTGGTGAACCAGCCGGGGATGGTGTTTTCTCCAGAATTCAGTATTCACAATTAAAATATATCTCAAAACATCATGAAGTTCAGTTGTGTGCAAGAGCTGTATGGAAACCAACCGGACAGACAATTTATCTCCGCAAAAAATATGTAATCAATTCAACTGGAATGTATGTTCAGTACATTATCCGTAATGAAAGTGAAAAACCTCTTAAAGCAAAATTTGCTGTTGAATCAAATATTTCCGATGTTTCATTTACTTTAAACTCCAAATCAGGCATAAATATTGAAACACTTGATAATGGTGATGTATTCAATTTTGATTTTTCAAAATCAACAGAAGCATTAAATAAAAAAGGAAAACTAAATAACGTACAGGTTGTTCGCGTTTCTAATCAGCCTAACGGAGTTTCTTTTGTTTTTGAACCTAATGAAAAATGCAGTTTCTGTTATAATCCTATAAAATATAATAGACCTGGTTTTGATGGAAATAAAATTGCACCAGTTGCAATTACACATACTGCTTCTATATTCTGGGATGTAAATATTGAACCAGGCCGTGAAACAGAAAAGAGTATTAACTTTACGATTATTCCTGTAAGAAAAATAAAGAAATAAATGTCGACATCGTCATTGCGAGGCCCAGCCGAAGCAATCCAAATCATAGATTGCTTCGCATTTTATGCTCGCAATGACGTTAATTTCTTGCAAGTTTCTTAATCAAATCTTTCAATTCATCAAGTTTTTTGTGAGTAATACGTGGATTTAAAAGTGTAAACTTTAAGCACACTCGACCATCGCTTACAGTCTGACCAATAATTGTACCATATTGATGAATTAATGTGCGGCGAACTTTTTTATTTATTTCATCGAGTTGTTCACCATTAAGTGTCGTTGTGCCGTTTCCGTTTCCACAATATCTGAATACAACTGAACTAATTTCCGGTTCTGTAACAACCATGAAGTTTTCATCTGCTTTGAGCTGGCTGTAAAAATACTGAGCGTTTTCCATGCTTGTTTCAATCAGCTTACTCCAGCCATCTTTTCCGCGTGTCTGAAAGCTCATCCACACTTTAAGGGCATCAAAACGACGGGTTGTCTGAAGTGATTTATCTACAAGGTTAGTGTAGCCGTCTTCTTCATCTTCTTCGCGGTTAAGGTAATCTGCATGGATTGTGAGAGCGTCAAATGTACTGCCGTCCTTTAAGAGAACTGCGGAGCAGGAAATTGGCATAAGGAACATCTTGTGAAAGTCAACAGTTATTGAATCACAGAGGGCAAGGTCAGAAACACGGCTGCGATATTTTTCACTCATGATAACGCCTGAACCATATGCAGCATCTGCGTGGAGCCACATGTTATGTTCCCGTGCAAGCTTGCTGAGTTCTGCGAGCGGATCAATGCTTCCAAAATCTGTTGTACCAACTGTTCCTACAATAAGGAATGGTATATTTCCGGCTTTAAGGTCAGCTTCTATAAGAGAGCGGAGTGCATTTACATCCATCCGCTTTTTGCTGTCTACCGGCACTTTTACTACTGATTTGTATCCGAGTCCAAGAATATGAGCAGATTTTTCCATAGAAAAATGGGAAACCTCACTTGTGTACATTCTGAGCTTCGAACATTTCTCATCTAGTCCAAATTTTTTGACATCGTATTTAAGTATCTCATTACAATACCAGTCACGGGCAAGAATAATTGCGGTCTGATTGGACTGGCTGCCTCCGCTTGTAAAAACCCCATCAGCTTTTGTGTCGTCGTAACCATAGAGTTTGCAGAGGTGGCGGATTGTTTCTACTTCAATTTCTGTTGCAACAGGAGACTGATCCCAGCTGTCCATTGACTGATTAAAAGTAGAAATAATCAGCTCGGAAGAAATTGTTTCCAAAAGCGACGGGCCGTGAAGGTGTGGCATATACTCTGTTGAAGGAGTGCGGAGTAAATTCGGAAGAACCTTTTCTTTTGTCAGCTGAAAAACCTTATCCCAGCCAAGTCCATGCTCTGGAAGAATTGAATCCTGTGCAACGATTTTTTTCAGTTCTTCTGGAGTTGGGCCGGAGTAGGCAGATTCGTTTACAAAGGCGTCGGTAATTGCGGCTGCGGTTTGCTTAATGAGTTTTTTATAGGTCTTTTTATTTGATTTTTCGCAGGTCAGAAAGAGTTCTTCCATGGTATTTCCCTTTAAAATAAAATCGTCATCACGAGTATATGGATTGCTTCGCTACGCTCGCAATGACGTTTATTTGTTTATTATTATCTCGTCATTGCGAGGCTGAAAGCCGAAGCAATTCATTCCTGCAATGATTCTATACTGTCATCCCGAACTTGGTTCGGGATCTATTCATGAGATGCTGAAACATAGGGAGCGGCACTGCGTAACAGGGCAAAAACAGTCCAGTGGACTGTTTTTAGCGAGTCTCCGAGCAGCTATGCTGCGAAGGTTCAGCATGACAATCATTTATATTTCTTATCAATCTCAATTACACACTTTTCAAAAATCTTCCAGGCTTTAGAAAGATCTTCATCTGTGATATTGAGGGCACAAAGACAGCGCATAACTGCGCCGTTGCGGCCGCCTTTTTCTACGATAAGTCCATTTTCAAAGCAGAGCTTTTGAACAGCAGCGGCAATTTCACCAGAGGCTGGGAGACTTCCGATACAATCTGTAGTTCCTTTCGGATCTACAAACTCGGTACCAACCATAAGGCCTTTACCGCGGATATCGCCGATGATGCTTACTTTCTTCTGAAGTTCGCGAAGGTGTTCGCGGATTTTGTCTCCCTTGCGAACTACATCAGCTAAGAAATCAGGCTGAGAAACACGGTTCAAAGTAATTGTTCCGGCCTTCATTGCAAGCTGATTTCCTCGGAAGGTACCAGCATGTGCGCCTGCAGTCCACTTATCGAGTTCTTTTTTATAAACTACAACGGCCATTGGCTGTGAGCCGCCGATTGCCTTAGAAAGCAAAAGTACATCTGGTACGATATCTGCATATTCAAAAGCAAAAAGCTTACCGCTGCGTCCCATACCGCACTGAATTTCATCTACAATAAGAGGAATATCCAGTTCTTTAGTTACACGGCGAACAGTCTGCAAGAACTCTACAGGGGCAGGAATAACTCCGCCTTCACCCTGAATTGGTTCAAGAATTACACAAGCTGGCTTTGTAATTCCACTTTCAGGGTCTTTCAAAGTGCGCTCAAAGAAATTGCAGGCAGCCTTTACTCCGGCCTCTCCACCAAGTCCAAATGGATCGCGGTAAGCATAAGGGTAAGGGAAGCTGTGAACATCCGGCATAAGGCCGTTTACAGTTGACTTTGCATGAAGATTTCCCATGCAAGCAAGAGGGCCCTGGCCCATTCCGTGGTAACCACCGGCAAAGGAGATTACGGCTGAACGGCCGGTTGCAGTTTTACAGAGCTTAATTGCAGCGTCTGTTGCATCCGTTCCAGATGGTGAGCAGAATTGAATTTTCGCATTATTTCCTAATTCAGAAGGAAGATGGCGAAGTATCGTTTCAACGAATTCATCTTTTACAGGGGTGGTTAAATCAAGGGTGTGTAACGGCGCATTTGACTGAATCAAATCTACCATTGCCTTGTTTACTTCGTCATCATTGTGGCCAAGTGCTAAAGTTCCCGCACCACACAAAAAATCCAGATATTTGTTTCCTTCTACGTCCTCAACCCATGAGCCTTTGGCTTTAGCAATTGCGAATGGAAATTTTCGCGGGTAGCTACGGGCATTAGATTCTGTGGAATCCTGTCTGGTAATGTAATACTGATTTGTGCCTTTTTCCGACATAAACGTTCTCCACTACGAAACAGCGAATTCGCTGTAAATATTTTAATGTAAGTAAGTAAATGTACCCTAAATTATAAATAAATGCAATGTAAAATGGAAAAATATCGAAATCTTATTTTTTTCACTTCCGCTGCAACAATTCCAAATCTGCGGTTGGGCGTAAGTGGTATACGGTTGGTCAAGACACGCTACGCTTAAAGTCTTGACACAACCGTTTATCAAGTTGAAATCAATTTTCAACTTGATATCCGACTCGCTACGCTCGCGAACGCCCAAATGCAGATTTGGATTGTTTCCGCTCGCGTGAAAAAAAACTTCTTAGTTTATCTTTTAATATCTACATATTAACTGACTTTCTTACTTACTTATGTTAATATATTTATATATATTTTATAAGAGGAAGTATGAAAATGTTAGAACCACTGAAAAAACGAAATGATCTGGCGGGGCCTAAGGTTGTGGAGGCGCTTAAAAAACGCCACTTTGAGGCTTATTATATTTCTGATAGTAAAGATGTTGCAGCAAAAGTGCTTGAACTGATTCCGGCGGGTGCTTGTGTGTCATGGGGTGGCACTACAACTGTAGATCAGCTGGGTATTAAAAGTGTACTTGCTGATAAAGGCTACAAACTGATTGACCGCGATACTGCAAAAACTCCGGAAGAGCGCGAAGAACTTATGCATAAGGCTTTGAATTCTGATTTCTTCCTTATGAGTTCAAATGCCATTACAGAAGATGGCGAGCTTTTTAATATTGACGGAAAGGGAAACCGTGTGGCAGCTCTCTGCTATGGTCCTAAAAATATTTTGATTATTGCGGGCATGAATAAGATTGTTCCTGATATGGATGCTGCTTATGATAAGGTTCGTAACTATACTTCGCCGGTAAATGCCATGCGCTTTTGCGATGCAACTCCTTGTGCAAAAACCGGTTTGTGCGGTGACTGCCTGAGTCCTCAGAGTATCTGTGCTCAGTTTGTTGAAACCAGAATCTGTAAACCGGATGGACGAATTAAGGTTATTCTTGTTGGCGAGGATCTTGGAATATAATAAATCGTCATGCTGAACTTGATTCAGCATCTCTGTTTATGAGATTCCGAAACATAGGGAGCGGCACTGCGTAGCAGTGCAAAAACAGTCCAGTGGACTGTTTTTAGCGAGTCTCCGAGCAGCTATGCCGCGAAGGTTCGGAATGACGGTGCTGTTTACTATGAAAAAAATTGTTTTAGCACTTTTTGTAAATCTTTGTCTTGCTTTTTTTGTAACGGGGCAGTCTGCTATAAATCATCCGCTTGGAGAACTTTTGGATGACACTCAGACAATTTCCTACAGAGGTAGCAGAAATTATAAATTTACTGAACGCAGTGATTTGCGTGTCTACAAAAACGGCCGCTATGTTGGTTTACAAAGTAAAATTGTTTCTGCTTTTATAATTCCTGGATGGACAGACAAAGGCCTTGTATATGAAGGCGATTTTTATGTAGATCAGGATACTAACCGCAATATGGCTCAGGTTGCTCTTGGAATCCACGAAGCAATTCCATCTTCCTTTATTATTAATAGTGATGGAAATCTTACTATGCTTATTGATAATGGATATCCAAGTTTTAGAAGTTTTCCGGCATTTACAAATCAAAAAATCAAAAAGGGTAATGTCTGGGAAGCAAAGGCAATGAGGGCTGTAGACCCGCTTTCTAAAGGTATTATCACAAAAATGCCGATTTACGTTCAGTATACTTACACTGGTGATGATATTTATAATGGTGAACCGGTTTTTCTGATTTCTGCGCAATGGGCCACCCGCTACAATACAGGTGGAACTACTATATATGTTGACTGGGGTGGAGACAAGGAATTGTCTGCGGCTCAGGGGGCTCATAAAGCAACAATCATTGTGAGTAAGGCCACCGGTGCTGCTCTTGTAATTCGCGACAATGTCGATGAAACTTTTATTTATAAGGATGGAAATAAATATCAATATAAAGGAACAATATCTCTATTTACTGAATATCCTCCGGCAATAGATAGAAGTAAGCTGATTGCGGCACTTAAAAAAATGGATTTGCTGGATGATGAGGAAGCGGAAAAACTTCTTCAGAGACCTGTGGTAAACGCCCCTGCTGACAACGATAATTCCGGGGAGCCTGTAAACACGAGCGAATGGGTGAGTGGAGGAAATCCTGAGAAAAAGAAGAAAAGTTCAGAAGAAGAGAACTCTTCAAACTCAGGAAAAACTTCATCTAAAGACACTAACGCAAAAACTGAAAAATTGAAAAAACAGATTGAAGAACATCAGGCAAAATCATCAAAATCTGCAGCACCTATTTCTGTAGATAACACAGAAGCCGGAATCCGCCTGACAATTCAGAACCTTCAGTTTAAGGCAGACAGTTCTGAATTGCTTCCGGGTGAAGAAAAACGACTGGATCAGATTGCAGAAATCTTAAAACTTGCTGATGTGGCGCAGTTTTTGATTGAAGGTCATACTGCAAGCACTGGTTTCGAAGCTGGTGAAATGAAACTTTCAAAAGAGCGCGCTGATTCTATTGCTGCAGCTCTAAGTGCACGCGGAATAGGCAGTGAACGCTTTATCTGCAAGGGCAGCGGAGGAAAAAAGCCGATTACTTCGAATGATACTGCAGAAGGAAAAGCATTAAATAGACGTGTAGAAATTACAATTTTAGATTGATTGTGATATATTAATAGTGAGGTAAAAAATGAATACGACAGAAAGACAAGACTTATACACAGAAGTAAATGAGCTGCTTGATATTTTTAATGAGTTTGCAGCAAATCAGAGTGGTACAGGCTTTGCAATGGAATCAATCAAACCTTGTATTACAGAAATGATAGATTATATCATGAAAGACGCAACCGAAGCCGCAAGCATGAAAGACTGGCTTGACCGTACAGATTTCTGGACAGCACCGGCTTCAACAAGATTCCATGGAAATTTCAAAGGCGGACTTTCACTTCATACACTTATGGTAATAAAACAGAGCCTTGTATTTGCTCATCCGCTTCTTGAAAACTTTTTTGCAAGTCCAGAAGCAGAAAAATATACAGTGCGAGCTTACGACATTTTTGTTGCCGCACTTTGCCACGACTTCTGCAAGACAGGCTTTTATGGCGTAGAATATCGAAACACAAAAGACATTACAGGTAACTGGGTAAAACAGCCTTTCTATAAAACAAAAAATGAAAATCGTAATCTGGGGCACGGAAACGAATCAGTTTTGATGATGCTTGAGATACTACCATCTATGATTAACAACCGCATGGTGATTGAAGCTGTAAGCCGCCACATGGGCTTTTCTGATTTGTCAGACAGCGAGACTTTTAACTATTCAAACTTCCTGCAGAATCCGCTTGTTGTTCTCCTGCAGACAGCAGACCAGACCGCAGCACAGTGGTTTGGGATGTAGCCTATAATCGAAGAACCATCATGGCTTTAGCGCATTATCATCTTCCCGGGCTTTTTGAGTTTTATGAATTCTATTGCGAGTTTCTGCCTGTTTGGCGGAAACATCGCGAGTGGTTTTATAACTGGTGTGATATTGCATCAATTTACGGCGCACCCGAGGGATGTTTGTGGGGCGGGGGAAGAACTAGTTTTGGTAAGGCGGATGCTCGTGATGTTCTTGCGCTGATGGATGAATATGGAATATCTGCCAGATTGACCTTCAGCAATTCCTTATTGCGTGAAGAACACCTTCCAGATAAAAAATGCAACGAACTGTGCCGGCTTTTTGAGACCGCAAAAAATCCGAGTGGGGTGATTGTTCATTCTGATTTGTTAGTTGTTTATCTGAAAGCAAAATATCCAGACCTATATCTGATTTCCTCAACCACAAAAGTCCTCACAGATTTTGAAGACCTGCGTGCTGAACTAAACTGTCCTGATTTCAAATACGTAGTCCCAGACTTCCGCCTGAACAAAGCTTTTGACAAGCTGGTAAATCTCACCCAGACACAAAAAGACAAGATCGAATTCCTCTGCAACGAATGCTGCGACATCAATTGTCACTCCCGGAAAGCCTGCTACGAAAACGTAAGCCGCAAAAACCTCGCCACTGCCGGCGAAGAAATCCCCGACCACAAATGCACCGGAAAAGACGGCCAGGACGGCTACAAGTTCTCCAAAGCCATGAAAAATCCCGCCTTCATCAGCATTCAGGACATCCAGAAAACCTATCTCCCGATGGGCTTTTCTAACTTTAAGATTGAAGGAAGAGGGCTTGGTTCAGCAATTCTTTTAGAGTTCATTCTTTATTACATGATTAAGCCCGAGCACCAGCTTGAAGTCCGCGAAGCAATCTATCTGGATTCTATGCTGGATTTGTTTTAGAAAAGCCCAAAAAAATCAGAATATATGATATAATATATAAAACTAATAAACAAGATTTACAGTGCCTTTATTTGGCACCTTTGTATGATAGAATAAAAAGTATGGAGTTTCATATATAAATGGCAAAAGCAAAAAAACAAGTCAGCTTTGAAGACGCTCTCTGGGGAGCTTGCGATAAGCTTCGCGGAACAGTTGAACCTGCAGAATATAAACACGTTGTACTCAGTCTCATCTTCTTAAAATTTGTAAATGATAAATTCGATGCCCGTCGTCAGGAACTAAAAGACGAAGGCAAAGAAAAATATATCGATGTTCAGTCATTCTACACAATGAAGAATGTTTTCTTTGTGCCGGAAGAAAGCCGCTGGTCATTCATCATGCAG
>CAMNIU010000130.1 GCA_946540605.1 uncultured Treponema sp. | reverse complement strand
GAGCTGGTACGAAGACTTTTATGGAATCAAATTAAAAGAACATGTCTGCCTCTATATGACCTATATGAGTGGCGGTGGAAATTTTGGAATATCTGTTAGAAATAAAAAAGGAAGGGATGTTCCGCATATGGTTGTTTGCGGCGGTCAGAGTGTAGAAAATTTCCTATTTCTGATTTCACATGAATTTTCTCATCCAAGAACAAATCCTGTGCTTTATGAACTTGCTAAGAATGAAAAGCTTATTAATAAATTTACTGAAATCTATAAAAAGTATTCAGATACATATTTTAGAGATGGTTATGGTAATGGATATTCAATCATGGGAGAAATGCTAAATCAGGCCTGTGCAAATAAATATCTGGAAACCATTTTTGATGAAGAAGGAATGGAGCAGGTGAACAGAGAATCTTTAGTAGGCTCCCGAAAATATGTATACACACCACAGATTGCAGATTTTCTGGATAATTACTTGAACAACCGAAAACGATATAAGACACTTATGGATTTTGAGCCGGAACTCGAAAAGTTCCTGGAAACGTTAGAACTAGAGTAACTCCGGTTACTTTTAGATTTTTACTATTTACAATTACGATTTTTGGGGGATGATGATTATATGAAATTTAAGAAATTGATTTGTACTCTCTCGTGTTTACTTATGACTCTTGCATTTTCTTTTGGTAATGAAAAACTAGACAATGATTTGTCATATTTAAAACGTGTGCTATCAGAAGCGTATGTTGGCTACGAATACAACGTTGAACAGGGCTTTGATTTTGATGAAGCGATTGAAAATGTGAGAAACTTGTATCTTAAGAAGGCAGTTGAAAATCAGATTGATGAAAATGAACTTTCTGATGACTTGCTTGCCGAATGTATTAATTCAGAAATTGTTACTAAACTTAAAGTACCCGATAAACATTTTCAAATTGCCACAAAGAAAATTGTATATGGATTTAATCCTCAAATATGGTACAGTTCAAAAATTTTTTTTAAAAAGAATGGTGACGATTATTATGTAGTTTCTTCAAGAAATTTCAGAATAAGACGTAAATCAAAATATACAGGTAATGTGGAAAATCTTTTTAAGGTTATAAAATCAAATAAAGAATATTATGTGTTTGGAGTTTTTTCCAAGAAAACAATAGAAAAAGCAGAAATTTCAATAAATAATAAAACTTACACGACAAAGGTTCGGATTGGAAATTATGTGAAGGATTATTATCCAGGCCATCTTGGAATGAAGAAAACAAAAAAAACACTTTATCTATCTATCAGCGATTGTTTATTTAATGGAACTGACAGAACAGATTATGCAATTCTTGCTAAGAAATTCCAAAATCATATTCATGAATTAAGAACACATTCCTTTGAGAATGTGATTATTGATTTACGACATAATCCAGGTGGAGCTGTAAAAAATATAACTCCTATATTGTCTGCATTGAATTTTGAGGGGGATTATAAAAATAGTGACAAAGTAGGTAAGAAACTCAGCACATTTGATGGCGGAAAATTTAAGTATTCAAACTTGATTGATGAAGCGATAAAAGGATTTAAACACGATAATCCGGCCTATGACAAATTTATAGTTGAAGATTCAACAACAGAATATCGTAGAAATAATCGCGTAACTGAATATGACTTTGAACCAGCCTACAAAGGTAAACTCATACTTATCTGTGATTTTAATAGTGCTTCTGCAAGTGAAAATTTTATAGCATATTCGTATATTTTTGAAAATGTATATCTGATAGGAACAAACAGTTCTGGTACAATTGATTTTGGCGGGTTGTATGATTATTATCTTCCAGAATCAGGCGTGGGGTTGCACCTAGCCTCAGTAAGTTTTAAGGAGTCAGATTATCTCCAGAAAAATCCCCACTGGCATGGTGACACAAAAGGTTTCTATCCTGATTACTGGTGTACTGACAACTCTCTTTTGCCAACACTTGTTGCAATCACAAAAGATAAAAAACTTAAGAAATCACTTCGTGGTTTGCACAAGCAGTTGCTATAGACTTGAGTTCTGGCAAGACGGCTTTTTATTCTATCGACAAAACAAACTGACTCAAAACGAGTTTTAGGGAGTTTGCATTTTTGCAGCCGAAGTATTGGAGAATGCCGGTCATATCTTTTTTTACGAGTGAAGTAGAAAGGTTATGCTTCAGGGCAATTTCGCCGTAGGTTTTGTTGTTGGTCATAACTTCATATAAAATCATCTTCTGGCGGTCTGAAATATCATAATCTTTTAAGTGCATTACTTCGCCGGATTTTGGGAGTTTGACTTCTTTAGAAATAAAAAGTTCCTGCTGGATTGCGGGAATAAGAGCTTTGAGCTTTTTTTTGTATGTCAGGATGATTGAATAGAAAGCGCAGGCAAAAAAGTAAGTACAGCCCAAAGCCATCCAGAATCGTTCTTTGCCATAAACAAAAGAGCCTAGAAGTGTAATTGTAAATGCTATATACATCAGTACAACTATTGTTTTTATTTTTTTACCTGCAAAACCTGTATTTAGATAGATGATAATAATCATTAAAGAAAATAAATATACCCCTAAACTTTCATAACCTGTTAGGGTAGAAAATATACATTCCAATGAAAGCGCACTGTAAATAATTATAAAATTTTTAGGAAAAAGAAACATAAACACACAGAGAATCGTTGAAATAATATTCACTGCTGGAATAACAATCTGATAGTATGGAACAAGTGTGTTACCAGACCACTCTTCCTGCATAAAGATACTGCAATAAGAGGCAATCAACAAAAAAACAAATCCACCAATGGCTAAATACTGAATTGGTTCTAACTTTTTTAGATTTCTTTTCATACAAAAAGTATATCATAGAGGAGATTAGCTTGTAAAACGAAAACGGCTGTTTATTCTCCGTAATCAGGAGGATTTTCAGCTGCTGCGAGATTATTGCCAGTTGCCGCTGCCAGTGCTGCGCTCGCGAGGTCTGCAATATAGCCTGCTTCTGCGGCTTTTTCTTTTGTGGTGCCGGCCTGTCCGAGTGAAAGGCGCTGCAGGTCTTTTTTATCCTTGCGCTGAGCGTTAAGGTCGCGGGCTTTTAAGAGAATGTCTGCTGCTTCCGGGGCCTTGATATGCAGGCACTGGGCAATTGCACTTTCTTCTGCGGCTGCGAGATTTTCCAGAGTGAGGAACTGACGCTGTAACTGAAGAGCTCTTTTTTCGCCAACTCCCGGCAGTTCCAGGAAAATAGATTTTGTATTTTCTTTTGTACGCAGCTGCTGGTTACGGCTTGTGGCAAAGCGGTGAGTTTCGTCTCGTACGCGTTGTAAGAGGCGTAGGGCGTCGCTTCGTTTTGGCAGGCAGATTGGAGTGCTGTTTCCCGGGCGGTAGATTTCTTCATCGCGCTTGGCAAGACCCGCAACCGGGATGTCGAGGCCGAGAGAATTCAGGATTTCTTCTACCGCGTTTACCTGGCCGATACCTCCATCTATTAAAAGCAGGTCTGGCAGTTCGGCCTGCTCATTCAAAAGGCGGGTGTAGCGGCGGGAAACTGCTTCTTTCATTGAGGCAAAGTCATCAATTAAACCGTCTGTAGTTTTCAGACGGAAATATCTGTAGTTCTTTTTGTCCGGATTGCCGTTATAAAAACTGATGAGCGAGGCAACCGGCCATTTTCCACCGATATGCGCAATATCAAAACCTTCGATTCTAACCGGCAGTGTGTCGAGCCCAAGTTTTTCCTTGAGTTCTTCCATTGCTGGGGTGTCACCACGGTCGCGAAGGCGGCGCACAATGTCTTCCTTTGCATTCTGTTTTGCCATCTGAATGGCTGCAACATCGCGAGGCAGGTCTCGGGAAGCAACCATAATTACCTGAGAGGTCGCTTTTTTCTCTTCGTGCAGCCAGCGCGAAATATGTTCAAACTCGCTGGTCTGCGGAATGTAAACCTGAGGCGGAATCGTGTGGATATCATCATAAAAGACAGCCATAAACTCGGCAATCAAATCATCATCATCATTAAGGGATTCTGCCCGGTAATTTTCACGGCCCAGCAGCTTGCCCTGACGAATCTTAAGAACTGTAAAGCTTACTAACTCGCCCTCACTGTGGTAGGCAATATAGTCGCGGTCATCAGAATCAAAACTTTCTACTATATTTTGATTCTGCAAAACCATAAGGGCTTTAATGCCGTCGCGCAATCTGGCGGCTTTTTCAAAGTCCAGAGCCGCCGCTGCTGCCTTCATTTCGGTCTGCATGGCTTTTACAGTTTCTTCACCTTTTCCCTCAAGTAGCCTTTTAATTTCACCGATGTATAAATTGTAGGACTCTTTAGAAATTTTACCACAGCATGGGGCGCGGCATTGCTTCATGTGATAGTAAAGACAAGGGGTGTCCCTCTTACGGAGTGTCCTGCAATGACGAATCGGATACAGCTTGAAGATAGCTTCAAGAAATGTTTCGAGAGCCGCTACATCTGGAAATGGTCCAAAATAAGTGGAACCGTCCTGTAAAATGCGGCGAGTCTTATAAATCTTTGGGAAATCCTCTTTTGTGATTCTCAAAACTGGGTATGATTTACCGTCCTTAAGACAGATGTTGTAGCGGGGATTGTACTTTTTAATAAGGTTGTTTTCCAGCAGCAGAGCTTCGTACTCATTAGCTGTTGTGATGTATTCAATAGAGTTGGCGTGGGAGATTAAAAGCCTTGTTTTTACGCTCTGTTGTCCTGAAAAATAGGAAGACAGGCGGCTCTTAAGGCTCTTTGCTTTTCCCACATAAATTACGGTGCCTTCTGCGTTTCGCCACAGATAGACACCACTAGATTGAGGAGCTTTCAGAGCTGTTTCGTGCAAAATGTCGCGGGTTGTCGCAGGCTTTGCACCGGTAGTTTTGGCTGTCATGTTATGTTAGGAAATTGTATCAAAAAAAGACTTCTTATTATAGCGGTTGCCCTTGCAATTTGTGTCTGCGGAGCCGGTATGTCGAGTCTGTTTGCAAAAGAAGTTGTACTCGGCGGAAAGAATGGCTGGCCACAGTTTCAGCAGCAGGAAAATATCACAACCGGAAAGGGCCGCTATGGATATGATTGTATACAGCTTGCTTCCAACTCTTTTGTTTTTGATGAATATACCGACCTTCTGATAGATTTTGAAGATGCCGAAATGCCAATCTCTGACGGCGATTACACAATTAATAGAAATAACTTTCAGCTGACAAATCAGACTAAAAACGAAAAAGCTGCGGGGCTCAGCCGAAATATGGGCGGGCTCAGTATTTCCGGAAAGCCGGGGACCTTCTTTGGTTCAGAAGGCCTTATGGGGTCTTTTTCAATTGAATTCTGGCTTTGTCCTTCGATTGCGGAAAACGGTGAAATTGTACTGAACTGGGAATCTTCAAAAAATGAAGACGGGCAACTTGTTTTTCAGGTTATTAATGGGACATTCGACAAGGGCCATATTAAGTGGGAATTAAACAATATCTTTGATTCATACCTTAATGCTTCAGGAAAGAATGAAGTAGAACTTAAGGGTAGTTCAAAAATCATTCCGGATGTATGGAGCTATCATGTTCTTTCTTATGATTGTGAAACAGGAATCCTTGAATATGTGGTTAATGGAATCACAGAAGATATAACTTATATAACTACCGACCGTTCGGAAGGCGGAGATGTTAGTCTTGTCTATCTTGGAACTCCATCTGAACTTTCAATCTGTTCTGAATATACTGGCAAAATTGATGACTTTAGAATTCTGCGCCGTCCATATACTCCTCCAGATTATCAGTCTGCAGACAATGCCGGCGGAATCGGACACACACAATATTTGCCGGGTGGCGGAAGTTTTGTAACAAAACCGGTTATTGTATCAACCGGTTCAATACTTAATAAACTCGAAGCGGAGATGAATATTCCTTCGCAGACAGCAGTGTGTTATTACATACGCTCCGGCGAAAATTTTTATGGCTGGACACAGGATTATCCTGAATGGAAGCCTGTAGAAAGCGGTGAGCAGCTTACAGGAATTACAGGGCTTTATTTCCAGGTAAAGGCGGAGCTCTTACCAGATGGAAACTGTAATCAGACACCGGCAATTACTGCTATCACTCTGGATTTTACAGAACTCCCGGAACCTCTTCCTCCATTTGTTGTAAAGGCCGTTGCTGGAAATGGCAGCGTAACTGTTTCATGGAATTATTCTGTAGATGATACAGCAGGCGGATATTATCTTTATTACGGAACCCGTCCGGGTGAATATCTTGGCCGTATGGCAATTGAAGGTGAATCACCAATTAATGTAGGAAACACAACTTCGTATACAATTACAGGATTGGAAAACGGAAAAATATATTATTTTGCAGTTGCAGCCTGGTCAGCTTATGATATAAGGGTTGTAGGAAATCTTTCAAAAGAAGTTTTTGCACGTCCATTGGCACGGTTAAAATAGAAGAGGGGATGTAGGATATGGCAAACAGTTTAATTTTAGCAAAGGCTCGAAATGCGGTTACAGCACATGACTGGACAACGGCAGCACGCTTGTACAAGGAGCTGCTTCGTGGTGATGAGTCGAATGCTGAATATATTCAGCAGCTTGGAAGCATATTTGTGCGCGCAGGGCAGGATGAAAAAGCAATTCCTTATTATGAAAAACTCGTAGAAATGAATCCCGAAAGTCCGGATGCTATGATTAGTCTTGGGGCTATTTTCCGCCGACTCAAACGTTATGAAGATTCTGTAAATATTCTTCATAAGGCTCAGGAGATTTCTTCTGGTAGTCCTACAATAAATTACAATCTCGGATTCACATATAAAGAGATGGGCGACTATGATGATGCAATTGATTCTTTTGAATCTGTAATTGCTCAGAACCCGGATGATGTTCTTGCTCACAACCATCTTGGTTCAATCTATTTTGCAAAAAAAGAATATGACAAAGCTGTCAGCGCTTATAAAAAAGGTTTGCAGGTAGATCAGAATCATCCTATTCTAAATTATAATCTTGCTCATGTTTACGAAGAAATAAAAAACTTTCCGGATGCAGTCCGCAGCTATGAAGTTGCACTCAAGACAAGACCGGGCTGGCTCGATGCCATCCGCGATTTTAGTGAGTTACTTATTCATTGTCAGGAAACTAAGCAGGCTCAAGAACTTGTTGAACAGTCAATAAAACTCCATCCGGATGATGTTGAACTTTTGTGCATTCTCGGTCGCATTTATCTGAATCAGTTTGATTATGATAATGCCACAAAAACTTACAGACGAGCTGAAAGTTTGCGTCAGAATGATATTGGCATCTTAGTTGGTCTTTCAAAATCTCTTGAAAAAGGAATGAAAATTGACGAGGCAATGGATAAAATCCTCGATGCCGTTGATATAGCTCCTGAAGATCTGGAAGTATGCAAGCAATATGCTCACGTCCTTCTTTCTGCACAGCGTTATGAAAAAGCTCTTGATTTGATTCAGAAGATTGATGAAAAGAGTGGCGGAAAAGATTTACAAATTCTCGACTTGTATGGGCAATATTTTGTTTGCCGTGGAGATGAAGAAGCGGCAAATGCATATTTCGAGAAAATCAGAAGACTTAATCATCATTATAAAGATTATATGATTAATGCTGCAGAGCGATATGTTCAGACTGGCAATTATGAAAAAGGTGAAGAACTCGCAGCTCAGTTTATAAGCAATCGCCCAAAGCTGCCGGAAGGTTATAATGTGTTAGGTACAATTAACACACAGCGCGGACAGTTAAACAAAGCAAAAGCTGAATTCGAAAAAGGAATCTCGTTAAAGAACCCTAACATTTATGCAGTAAAAGAACTCGAAAAAATCTATAGCGAGCTTGAAGCGAATAAAGAAATTTTCAACAATGACGAAATGCCTATCGCAATTGATGCAGATAAACTTTCCGAAGAAGAAGGCGGAAATATTCCAAGTGATACAAGCTTGAAAGCAGATGAAGCTGGAACTGCTGATCAGTTAGATGCACTTAACACAGACAGTGATGAAAAAGATAATCTGGATGATATTCGAGGTCTCGAAGTGCAGCCGCCAATTGAACAGGCTCTCGCTGGAGAAGACGGTGATTTCTGGGAAGATTTTGATGATGATCCGGATGCAAATAATAAACCGATGACAGAAGAAGATGATTCTTATGATGAAAATTCTGAAGACACAGATTTGCTTTCTATGATGACTCCAGATGCTGGAGATGAAGGTATGAGTTTGAAAGATGGTCTTACAGAAGATGAAGATGGTTTTGATTTTTCTGATTTTGAAGACGGTAAGATTGAAGAAAGTGCGCCTGAAGAAACTACAGCAGAAACTCAGACAACAGAAGCACCTGCCGCAACAGAGCCGGCTCTTGATGCTTCGACAGCTGCATCACCTGTTGTTGAACCTGTAGCAGTAGAACCTGAACTTACAAATACTGAAGCCAGTCAGATGATGCAGGAACTTAAGCAGCAGCAGAAAGAACTCGAACTTCAGCAGAAAGAATTTGCATTGCAGCAAAAAGAATTTGCAGAAGAACTCAAGCAGGAAAACGAAAAAATGATAGTTGAAACAGTTTCAAAAACTGTTGATGAAAAACTTTCGGAATATGATTTACGTTCTGAGCCGGTAAAAGAATCTGTTGAAGAAGCTGATTTAGCAGAAGAACTGGAAACTAATGATGAGTTCATGCCGGAGATTCCTTCAGAAGAACTTCATTTTGATTCTTTACCACAAAGTCAGACACCAATGGATGATTCAGAAATTGAATTATATGATGATGATTTTACCGATGTAGGTTTTGGAGACGAGCTTACAGAAGAGGAGGTCTCTATGGCAGAGTCGGAAGAAATTCTTGCAGAAGAAGCACAGCTTGATGGAATGGAACCGAGTGTTGAAGTTGTGGATGAAATGAAATTTGCCTGTGTTACTGATTTTATCAAAGAAGAAAGTGAAGCACCGCTTAGTGATGAAACACTTAGTGAGGAACTATTTGCAGATGTCACTAATTTGATTAACACTGGTGATACGGTCAAAGAATCTGTTATAACTGAAGTTCCTGAGACTGCTGATGCAACTAATACTGCTGAGGAAAACTTTATTACGGCAGACGATATGCTCGGCAAAATTGAAAGAATCCTTAATGATAATGATTATGCAAAATCTTGTGAGGCAGAGCTTGAGCTTTTTAAGAGACTGCGCACTCTTTCAAATTTCCTGCCTGAGCGTGAAAAGAACTCGTTCGACTGCTGTCGTATGCGTATGGTAATTGAGTACATCATTTCTAAAATGTCAGGCAAGCCAGGTCTTTTGATTACAGCCGAGTCACTCATTAAATCCGGAGTTCTCGGCGAAGAATACAATCGCCAGCTCGAAGACAGCAGCGATGAAGAATTGAGCAACGATTTAATCTGTCATGTAATTAAAGATATGAAGACACTCGCGCAGGGACTTGAAGATAAATATCTATGCACAGCCCTCTGCGTAAGTGCGGATGGAATTCTCGAGCAGATAGCATTGAGAAATCAAAAAAGTCAGATTTTTTAAATTCTGATAATTCGAGAATGAGTGATAACCTCATTGCCGTCTTCGGTAATGAGGACATCATTCTCAAGGCGTGTACCACCGATTTCCACATCATAAAGACCAGGTTCACAGGTCAAAATCATTCCAGGTTTAAATAACATTTTTGGATCCTGAGTCATGTTCACACGTGGTGGCTCATGAATCTCAAGTCCGATTGCATGTCCGAGTCCATGTGGCATTTTTCGTTTAGCGGCTGCAAATACAGAATCACATTTTTTTGCTGCATCAAGAATTGGCTTACCAGGCTTGTAAAGTTTAAGGGCTTCTTCATAAGCTTTTTGTACAAGTTCGAGCTGCTTTTCCTGAGCTTCTGTAAGCGGGCCTTTTGCAACTGTTACGGTTGTGTCACTTGTATATCCGTTATAAACAACGCCAAAGTCCAGAATAGAAAGTCCCTGTGCAGGCCACTCGGCTGCAGTGTAACCCGGGAAGGCATGAATCGCAAAACTTCGTGAAGGGCCTGCGGCTAAGGTGTCAAAACCTGTGCGCTGGCATCCGTTTTCGCGGAGCATTCTTTCAATCAAAAGTGCTACATCAGTTTCGGTTTTGATTTTTCCCTTATTAATCTGTTTTTCAATTTCATCAATTATAAGATCGCCTACACGTGCAGCTTCGCGGGTACATTCAATTTCGTATTCATCTTTCTGCATACGGCAATCCATTACGAATTTGTGTGCGCCATCTTCTTTACAGCGGCAATCATAATTTGAAAGTGCATCAATGAATTTAAGATAATCTGGATATGTGAGATATGGTGGAAGTTCTACCTTGCTGTTTTCTCCGTGAGTGTAGCAAACGTTGAGCATTGCTTTTACAGCATCAATGTCCTTATTCTTATAGCGTGTATAAGGAACCATTTTGTCAAAATAAGCCTGCTGCTTTGCAAGGTTTTCATCCCAGGGAATAAGCACGCTGTAGCCGTCGCTGAAAATAATAAGAACAGCATCACTTGGATGGTTTGTGTAATAAGGCACTGCAGGGTCGCGGTGTTCTTCACTGTCAATAAAAATGCAGGCGCCTGTGTCTGTGTCGTGCAGATAGGCTGCAAGTCGGTTGCGGCGTGCACGGTAGATTTCTTTTAATTCATCATTTGTGTATTGTTTCATTTCTTTACCTTCTTCAAAATTACTCTCACAATTTCATCTCTTGTAATCACAAGTTCAAGTACACCAATAATTGCAAAAACAATTCCGGAAATCAAAATTGGTGCACCGTAGCAGATGATTTTACTGTAATCTGCAAAATATTCAACAGTTAATTTGTGAATAAAATATGTTGGAACTGCAGCAATTACAGAATAAACGCAAATTTTGAGAGCATATAAAATTGTGCCTTTTACAACTCTTCCAACTTCAATTGCTTCCATCTTTTTCATAAAAATAAAGAGTGCAATTGTATTGAACATACTTGCAAGACTCAGCGCAAGGGCAATTCCGTTTCCGCCCATTGGCTTTGCGAGAATCAAAACAAGCAGAATGTTTGTACCAAAGTTTACAAGGCCGGCAAGTGTTGCAAGCTTTGTTTTTTTCTGTGCATAAAATGCAGGCGCAATAATTCTGTTCAGGGCAATGAAAAGCAGTCCCGAAATATGAAAGCGGAAAATTCCAAGAGTCATTGCTACCGATTTATCATCGAACTGATTTTTTTTGTATAGAAGGGAAATCAGTTCGTTTCCATTAATAAGCGAGTAGGCAGTAATTGGAATGGAAATCAAAGTCATAATCTTGATAGCCTGAAGCAGCATGGAATTAAACTGACTCCAGTCCTTGCTGTTTGCAAAACCAGACAAGTCAGGAAGAATTACAGTTCCAATTGAAACGGCAAAAATTCCAAGAATCAGTTCCTGCAAGCGGATACTGTATTGAAGACTTGAAGCAACACCAAAGCTTACATGTTTTGCAATAAGAGTTGAAACTGTATCGTTAAGCTGATAGGCTGCAATTCCAATAATTGTCGGAGCGAGAAGACCAATAACCTTTCTTGTTCCCGGATTTGTGAAAGCTTTTTTTATAGATGTTAGTCCAGCCTTCCAGCCGGTTTTATAAACAAACGGCCATTGGAAAATTGCCTGAACAGAACCTCCGAGAATTGTACCTATTGCCATTGCACGCGCCGGGTTAGAAGTGTGAGGTGCAAGCACGTAGGTTGAAACAACTACAATTCCGTTAAACAAAACTGGCGTAAATCCGGATGGAGCAAAAATACCGCAGGTGTTTAAAACTCCCTGAAAGAATGCCGCAATTGAAATAAAAATCAGATAAGGGAACATCATCCTTGTGAGGATTGTTGTTTCGCTTTTATCAAGAAGATATTTTTCCAGTTGAACGGCGTAATCAGCGGCTCCTGCATCCGGCTTATCGCAGAAGAACGGCATGATGAGTGGTGCAATCAAAACTCCAATTACTACAACACAGGTTGTCATAAAGGTAACAAGTGTTAAAGTTGAAGCAAGAAATTCCTGAGTTGTTTTTCTGTTTTCTTCTGAATCGCCTTTTGCAAGATAATCCTTAAAAGTTGGAATGAATGCTGCAGAAATCGCATTTTCTGCAAAGAGACGGCGGAAAAGATTTGGAATCATAAAGGCAACGCTAAAGCTGTCTGCATAGATTCCTGTTCCTAAAAAAGAAGCCTTTGTTATTTCGCGTACTAATCCCATAATTCGCGAAGCAAAGGTCATTAAAGTGAGCAAAAGCCCGGAACGTACTATTGATTTTGATTTTTTAGACATACGTTAACTATAAAAAAATTGCGTTTTTTATTCAATTCATTTATAATGGAAGTTACTACAACGTTTGCGAAATCTTCATTTCAAAATAATCATTTAAAAACATCCGGAGAAAGTACAGATTCATTAATTGATTGCTTCGTCGCTGCATCCCTTGCAACGATTCCATTTGGAGGACTCACTGTGTCTGGCAATTTTAAATTCTTTTCCAGAGTGGGAAAAACGCGGATTATTCCTATCGGCTTAAAGATGCTCCTTATCTTTATATGTCTGATTCTGCTTTCAAACTTTATTACAAATTTTATTTCACTCCAGCTGACTCAGCGACAGATTATTAATCTTAACAATACAATTATGGTGAGCCAGCTTAAGGAGCTTTATACTACCTCTTCAAATCAATATCAGATATTTTCTTATTCGGGAAACAAAAATGAAAGTATTGATGCAATGTGTAAGGTTGCTAAAACTGGTTTTGCAAATCCAAACAGCGTTGCCCTTGGTGTGAACATAAATGGCGAACTTCAGTTTTTTGCTGATGCAAATGAGCTTGCTCTACCACCGGAATTCAAAGATACGGAAACTATCTCAAAAATTAATGCAGATAAAGAAGCGGGAATAGAAGAAGGTTCAATTTCTTTTGACAGTCTTTATGGAGAATATTTTGGAGTTTATAAATTCCAGGATGACTGGGGTTATTATATAATCCGTGCGGAGCTTCGTTCCGACCTTGAAAAAGCAAACTATAGAGTTTATGGAATTATTTCTGCCCTCATCATTATTTTGACCTTCATCTTCATTGCAGCCGGATACATTACAATCCGCCGCGAGTTCAGAACCCTTCGTTCCATTACAGATGAACTTCTTCAGATGCAGCAGAAGAAAAAGCTTGAACTTATTGATATTTCCAAAGCACCAAATGATGATGTTACTTACATGGCAGCATCCTTTAATTCTCTTTCAATGCAGGTAAATAATCTTCTGGATACCTTCCAGAAATTCGTTTCAAAGGATATTGTTGCAAAGGCTTATGCCGGCCGCGATGTAGGACTCGAAGGTAGCCAGCGAGACCTTGCAATGCTCTTTTCAGATGTAAAGAGTTTTACTTATCGTACAGAAACTCTTGGTAATGATATTATTGAAGTGCTCAATGTTCATTACAACCGGGTTATTCATAATGTTCACGAAAATTATGGAATTGTAGGTTCAATTATTGGTGATGCAATTCTTGCAATTTACGGAACGCTGGAATCAAAAAAATCAAAGGCATATAATGCAGTAATTTCTGCATGGAATATTACACGAACTACAGCGGAGCTTAGACAGGCAATGCTGACCCGTCGCGCTGAAATCGAGAAAACACGAAAACTCACAGAATCGGAAGATAAAGTTTTCCAGGCAGTTATGGTAGATGTTGGTGTGGGTATAGACGGCGGAAAAGTTTTCTATGGAACAATCGGTCGAAACGATTTTGATGACCCTCGCCAGGCTCATATGACAAACACTGTAATTGGCGATACGGTAAACTCGGCTTCGCGTTTGGAAGGACTAACGAGAATTTATCATCTTCCGGTTATTGTTTCTGAATCAATTAAAGATGAAGTCAGTGCTGAAACTGCCCGCTATAAATTTATAGAAATTGATACAGTACAGGTAAAAGGAAAAACAAAAGGAAAGAAAATTTATTTTCCGTTTGACACAAACGAAATGGAAGAAAGCCTGCTTGCAGAGTATCAGAAATTTGAAGAGGGCTTAAAGGCGTATTACGAAGGCGACTGGAAATCAGCCCGCAAAATATTTAAGGGGCTTGAACTGGATGTTACTCAGGTATTCCTTGAGCGAATGGGAACAAAAGGTGCACCGGAAGGTTGGAGTGGAATATGGGCAATGACAACAAAATAAAGGCATCTAAAATGACAGACGAACAGAAATCAAATCAGATACATAAAGAGGTAATGCTCTTCCTTGGTGATGAACTTGAAAGAATTCATCACGGGGCTGCAGACCAGAGTTATAATATAGAGACAGAATACGCTAAATCAAAAAAGAATCATTCACCATTTTCTGCCCTTATGCTTATAGGCTGTTTCCTTCTTGTTTTTGGAATCGCTTTTTTTATGACAAAAATCATTTCCTCAAATAACGAAGAAATTACAGTCAGTCTTGAAGAGTTTGAAGATCTTAACCTGAAAAATCTTTTGAATACCGTAACCGCCGCACAGAACAATTACGAGAATGCCGTAAAAAAACGTGCAACTATTGAAAGTGATATGACGGTTAAATTAAAAGCTGCAGAAGATGCGCACACAAACGATATTTTCGTAATAGATTCTATGAATCTGCGTTCAAAAAAAGTGTACAACCAGCGCATAGCAGAAGTAGAAGAAAAATACAGTGCTGCAGTTGCTGCCGTACACGAAGAGTATGATGCACAGTTGATTCAGGCTGACATCGAAGTAGAAGAATATAAAAAACAGCTTGCAGAATTCGATGCGGCAAAAATTGAATCAGCTAAAGAAAAAGAAAAGGCAATTGATAGTGAACGAAAGGTAAAAGAATTAGAGCAGCAAAAAATCAAAGACCAGTATGAAGCCCGAATTTCAGAACTTAATAAAAAACTTTCAGAAACACAAAGACGCAATTCAGAAGACATGCGCGCTGCCGTAAGTTCGGTTTCGGCACAGTATCAGTCAGAGATAGATAAGCTCGACCCAGTCTTAACAGACAGGGCAGCTAAGGAAATTATTGTCCGCACCAGCTCAACCTTCACCCAGGATTTTAATGGCGCATCTGCGCTGACAAATCGCGGCGTTAATTCTACAAAAGTGTCTTCTGCAATGGATTCTTATCAGACTCTTTATAATGATTACAATTATCTGGACAAAACCGTAGCTTCCATTCCACAGAAAAATTCAATTCCATCTTACGTAGCGGCATCGCATAAACTCGTAAACTCAATGGGCGAAACCTTTATAAATACAACTGTTTCCTTTTATAACGAAACAGTAGAGCTCAACGGAAAAATAAAAGAGCTTAATTCTAAAGTATCTGAGCTCAATGGAACAATAAAATCCATCACCGAAAAAAATCGCGAAGATATGGCAGCACAGCAGGCGTTCTATGAAGACACAATGGAACAACTCATGGACACCATAAAAACAAGTGCCATTATTCTTACGGCAACAGGGTATGAAGATATTTCCGTTTATGTTGCAGGGAAGGCCCGCTATCTTATTTCAGAAGAGGGCACAGATGCTGAATTTAAGGTAGAAAAACTTCCTGTAAAAGGAAAACTTTTCCGTCAGGAAGATGGTACCTTTAAGTTTACGGTTGTAGAGGACAAAAGCGGAAAAATACCGGAAATCAATTTTGAACTTCTTACAAAAGGAACTCCTGTAAAGATTCTTGGCAAATAAAAGCTGAAAATTGAAAAATCAAGTAATTGAAAAATTCTGCCGATAATTGAAGATATGGAAGAGTATAATTTTGACGCGGAGCTGCAGGCGGCTCTAAGCAAAAAACAGGAATGGTATAACTCGGAAAGTCTTCAAGAGCTGTTGAACGAATATCGGCTTATGCATACCTGTGTAAAAAACTTGTATGAATGTTTCGTAAAAAAATCTCTTATTCAGCCGGATCCTTATCGTCTGGACAAAAAGATTTCTGAAATTGTTGTGCCTGAATCTTCACCTTTTTCTGAAAGTGAAATTCCAAAAGTTTTTGGAGCACGTTTTTCTGATTACGAAACAATGCTCGATTTTATTTGTACTTACTTCCGATTTTCAACAGAGAATTTTTCAATTCAAACCGTAAAAAAACTGCTTGATTTGAATAAGGTTTTTGATTGGGAAGACCTTTCAATGAACAGCAGCAGAATGAATACCCGCGCACTTGCGATGACCATAAATAATGCAAAGACTAATTCACCTAATGTCGTTCAAAGTATGATAAACGACAGTGTTGCAAAATGCACTCAGTCTTCAGTTGTAATTTCTAAAATGCTTAATGAGCTTGGCGTATTTTTGCGCGAACTTTTTAAGGGTGGTCTCAGGAAAGATTTGTTTGAACACCCTGATTTTGATAAGGCAAAAGCCGCTGAATCTGCAGAGGCAGAGCAGGCAGAAATCAGAAGATTGTATACAAAAGTTACCGGCAAAAAAACAATGTATACAGATTTGATTGCCGAAATTGTAGAAGAAGATCATGGTCCTGATAAAGAACGTAAACAGGCTGCTGTACTGGAAAGACTAGCAATAAAAGGAACTTCAAAAGTCGAAAAGAAAAAGGCTGCTGGACCAGATACAAAAGAAATGCTTATGCAGGCTATTATGGCACTTGGTGCAATGTCTCCAACGCTAACACAGCTTCATGCTAAGCTTGGTGAAAACTTTACACTTTTGTACCAGAAAAAAAATACCTTCTTTAATAAGTTGATGGCTGCTTTACGTAAGGTATTTCATATTGCAGAAAAAGAGCGAGTCTGTAATCTTCCTGTAAAAGATGCAAAAACCGGAACAGAACGAATTCAAAAAATTAATGTAAATGATTTTTTAACAGACCTTTCGCGCAAAGAACGAGTTTATAATGGAATTGGAATGAAAGGTATTGAATATCAGAAAATCAATGCTTCAAATGAAGATGCCATTTTGGCTTTTGTAAACAAACAGATTTCTGAAGTACAGTCCATTTTTGTGATTATTAATTCACTTGATGCTTACTTTAAAAAAGAAGTTGATACTGAATTCAAAGTTAAAGTAAAAGGTATGCAGATTGAACTTTCTGCCTTGCGTAATTCCATAATAAATGCTAATAAGAAACGCGGCGAATATGCTTCTTTCAAAGAAGAACATGCCCAAATGCAGAAATTAGGACTTGCAGATAATGTTTAAGACAATAAAGAAAATTTCAACAGTATTGCTTTTGGCTGGTTTTATTTTTTCACCGGTTTACTCACAGGAATTTGGTGAGGACCCTGAACACGGGCAGGAACTTAGTCCCGAAGAATTACTCGAACTTGAAAATGAACAGCAAAACGAAGCAGAACGAAATCAGATTCTTCCACCTGAACTCCAGCAGAATTTTATTATAGTTGAATTAGTTCGCCAGCATGAACTTAATCCACAGATAACAAATTACTCAAGCGATTCACAGATTTTAAATGGACTTTATGAAGGACTTTTTACAACAAGCCCTATTTCTCTGGAACCTCAATTTGCAATAGCCAAAGATTTTAAAATTTCGCGTGATAAAAAACGCTGGACTATAACCTTGCGTGATGATGCATATTTCAGCAATGGAGAAAAAATAACTGCAGAGTCTGTTCGTGACTGCTGGCTTAGAATGCTTGCAAATCCGCAGTCTCCTTATTCTTCGCTGTTCGATATTGTTCGAGGTGCCGAAGCCTTTCGTCTTGGATATGGTGATTTTAGCGAAGTTGGAATTTATGCTACTTCAGAAAATGTACTTTCAATTTATCTGAACACTCCTGCAAATTATCTTCCAAAAATTTTATGCCATACTGCGTTTTCAATTACTCACAGTAACCCGGAAGTTTACAGTGGTCCTTACGAATTAGAACTAACTACCGGTCGTAAGTATATTCTTAAAAAAAATCCTTATTATTGGGATAACAAAAACGTAGTTCTTGAGCGCATTACTTTTGTACAGTCTGAAAATGCAGAGGATAATACCTTCTATTATAATACTGGTGCTGTCAACTGGGTTACCGCAAGTGTAAATCAGCAGAAGATTTTGAATCCGGCTTCAATTCAGGTGAATGCAGAATTTGGAACAGGATTTTTCTATTTTCGAATGAGCAGTAAAAAGCCTGAGGCAAAAGTGTCACTTTGGGATTATCCGGAATTCCGAAATGCAGTAATTGAAGCTTTTCCCTGGGAAACAATTCATAAAAAATATTTAATTCCTGCAACAACTTTGGTTTACCCGCTGGCAGGTTATCCGCAGATAGATGGCTTTGATTATACAGATGCAATAGAAGCTTCTCTGAAAATGAAGGATGCCCGCGAAAAATATAATATTCCTTCTGAAGAAAAAATCCCGCTGGTAATGCAGGTTTTTGAAAATGAATTTTCTGAGGAAGAAGAAAAACAAATGTGTACTGCACTTGAGCCTCTTGGTGTAGAACTTGAAATCCGTAAATATCCTTCGAGTATATATTATTCGACAATTGCCTCATCTGATGCAGATTTAATTTTTACTTCCTGGCTTGGAGATTTTGCAGACCCTCTTGCATTCTTAGAACTCTTCCGTGGTGGTTCTACAATGAATGATTCCGGCTGGAAAAATAAGAAGTTTGATGAACTGCTTGTTCAGGCTGCAGTTGCTGGTGGAGAAGAGGAGCGACTTAATCTTCTTGGTCAGGCAGAAAATATTCTTCTTGATGAAGCAATGATTCTCCCGCTTTATAGAACCGTAACTTCCAGTGTCATAAATCTTTCAGAAGTTGGCGGCTGGTATACAAACGCCTTTGACGTTCACCCGCTCAAATATCTCTATAAAAAGAAGCCAAAGTTCAATTCTAAAAATATTGTTATATTAAAATAGGCTCTGTTGACAGTTGCTTTTTTTCATTAGTACACTTTTATTAAGTTTTTCATAAAAAAAACAATAGGAGTGATGATGAAAAAAACAATGCTAAAATCCGCACTCGCTGCGGTGTGTTTGACACTGTTATTTACAGGCTGTCCAAATCCAGAACAACTTGATCCTGAATCTAAACCTAATAAGGTTGATGAAGAAGTGAAAGAACCGGAAATCTACGACGGTTTACCAGAGGAATCGAATAAAGATTATGGACTGGAGAGAGCAGACAGTCTCGATTGGATTTTCAATAATGAGACTTTAGGAAAAACAACAATTACAATTAAACGTAGTGAATGGCAGGAACTTTGCGATGACTACCGTTATTTCTATAAAAATGAAAACTGTGTTCATGCAGAAACCTATGAATACGAAAAAGACGGACATTCCTGGACTCTCAATAATATTGGTTTTAGATTAAGAGGTAATACCAGCCGCTATTGCCCTCAGGGTATCGATAATGGTAATCAGCAGGGCCAGATGAATGCAGACTGGAATCCGACTTATTATTCCTATGCAAATAATCCAAATGATGATTATCGCCAGACTCACTTCAAGGTTGATTTTGAAGAGTTCCTCCCTGACGATGGCGAAAAGAAAATGGCGGGATGTATGAAGGGTGTTGCCCTTAAACGCATGGATGAGTCCTGCACCCGTGAAATATTCTGTTATGATCTGTTCAGAAAAAATGGAATCTGGACAGCTCCTCGTGCCAGCCACACTAGGCTTATTATTAAAATTATAGAAGATGGTAAAGATAATTCTGTAACAACTGTTGACTATGGTGTTTACGAAATGTTTGAGGAAGTAAACAAACAGTCTCTTAAAGCTCGTGATGTAGATAATAATAGTAGTAAAAATGCCTGGAAAAACAACAAGGGAAATCTCTGGAAGTGTGCCAATGATTTGACAAATGGTCGTATGAACGAAACCGGCGTTGAAGACATCAGAATTATTTATAAAGATGATGAAGAAAAGCCTGCTGGAATTCAGACTAACGGCCGTGAAGATGAAAATCGCATCGGCTATATTAGAAAACAGTATTCTCTGGATTTAAAAACCAATAAAGAATCTTTTGATGCAGCTGCTGCTGAATTGAGAGCTTTCATTACAGCTCTTAATGCTTTGCCAACTCCTTCAGATGAGAATGACACTAATGCAATAAATTCGATCAAAGATTTTTACGAAAAATGGTTTGATATGAATTTCTTCCTTAAAACCTATGCCATAAACATTATTTGTGGTATGGACGATGACTACTGGGGAAATGCAAATAACTTTTATCTGTATTTTGATACAGGAAAGAAAGGCTCTGGAAAAGTTTATTTAATTCCATTCGATTATGACAATACATTAGGTCATTCAATTAATGGTGATAAAGAAGGTACCCGTCATAATCCTTTGGACTGGGGACGTGGTAAAGACAGACCTCTTATGGATAAGCTTTTACTTGTACCTGAATACAAAGAAAAGTTTACAGATCTTTTACTTGAACTTTGCCAGAATGAATATTGGAATTTTGAAAGATGTAGTCAGCTCTTCCTTAATTGGGGAGCAATGGTTGCACCTTATATAAACAGCCCGGATTTGAATTATACAGGTCTTGGAGTTAATGCCTTTGCTGATTGGGATACCTGGAATCAGGAAGGATGTTCTCTTACAAGAAAGTCTAATAATATCTTTGATGATACCACTGAATCAATTGTATTTAATCTTACTGGAGAAGTTATAAATCCTAATCGTCTGACTATTTCTCAGGTAAATGATAATACTGTTCAGGGATTCAAGATTAAGATTAGTAATATTCCGTCAAATGCCGCTGTTCGCGATATTTTTATTAATGATAAGCATGTTGCATCACTTGAGAGAGACTGGAGTCGTGAACGTAACGATTACGATAATATTTCAGAATTCATATTTGATGATGAATGGCAGTATCCATATACAGAAGATGGTCAGACTTATAAGGTTTATGTAAAGTATCTTGATAGAGATTATAATGCAATTGAATCTTCAAGAAAGATAACTGTGACAGCTCATGGTGGACAGGGAGAACTATCAGCAAATAAAGATAAAATCAGATATTCTGTTGTAGATAATGTTCTCGTATTTGATCCTGCGCCTCTTATGAAAATAGGCAACAGTACTCTTCCTGCTAATACAGGATATTATAAACTGGAAACAGATACTCTAGACTGGAACTTTCTGGAAAATAAAATTTTAGGACAGACCGTTAGCCAGGTAGATTTAGATGAGTATTTCCCTCACAACAAAGGAATCACAAAAGATACTCTCTTCCAGTTTAGGCTTTATTATGAAATTCCAAACGGCCGCGGAGATAATTACAGGTATGTCATTCTTGATTTTGATGATACAAAATACAGCGAACTTCATCTGACATCAGATTTTGTTGCCGAGATTTCAGAAGATAAAAGTGCAACAAAGAAAGGCTTGAATATTATAATTGATGAAAAAAAGATTCCTGAAAAAGCTTATAACCGTGCTATCTATATAAACGGAAAAGAAGTTTGTTATATGGGAAGAATTTATAATAATGGAGAATTCCCAGCTGAGCATATTAAAGATACAAAGTGGAATTATCCTTATGTAAAAGCTAGAAATAAGTATAGGGTTTCTTTGGGCTACTGGAATGATGATTGGGCTTATACTGAACTTCAAGGTGCAGAGTTTGAAGCAAAGAGCGGTTTAGGAGAATTATCTGTAAATAAAGTTACATATAGGGTTCAAGATAATAATATTGTTTTCTCATCAGCTCCTTTAGTTACTCTGAATGGAAATAGATTAAATAAAGGCAACTTTAGAATTGAGTTCAGAAAAGTTGTAAGTCACGGTGATGACTGGATTGGAGATACAGCTTTCCCTTATGACACTACAAAAGTTCCATTAAACGAAATCTTTAGGGGTAAGGGCGTAAATACTTCTACACAATTCAAGATATATATGTATTATGAAATCCCGGATGATGAAGCTGGTTTCCAATATAGATGTCAGCTCATTAATGAAGAAGATAGTATAAAAGCCAATCTTCATTTGTCACAGGAGATTCCGGAAATGCTTACCTGGGATTCTTCTGCTACAACAAAGGGATTAAACCTTAAGATTACTGCTTCTGAAATTCCAGAAGATGCATATTCACGCGAACTTTGGGTAAACGGCAGATATGTTCTGGAGATGGAAAGAGATTATAGTGATGGAGTGCATCCTGCTAGATACATCAAGGACACTGTTATAAATTATCCTTATGTTGAACCTAATAAAGAGTATACTGTATATGTAAAGTATCATAATGGTGACTGGAAAGAATACAGGTCATCTGAAATCAAGGTAAAACCAACTTCTGGACTTGGCGAAATTTCATTGATTAATAAAGATTCAATCTCTTACAAGATTGAAAACAATAATTTGAAATTTACCGTTGCACCAAAGTTCAAACTTGGTGATGAAAACCTTACAAATCTCATCTTTAAGTTTAATTTTTATAATTATAGCAGACCAGCTAATGACAGATGGGTTGCAGGTCCAGAATTTGGCGGACCTGGAATTGATTTCGCTTTAGGTAGTTGTATAGATAATGGTCACAGACCAATCTATACAAGTGATCAGATTGCTTTTGAGTTGTTCTATAAGAAGTATGTGTTTGATGAAGATGATAACTATCATTACCATTATCGCTACCAGATTTTAGATTATGATGATACCCAAAAAGCTAATTTGCATCTGACAAGTAACTTACTCAAACGTCAGTAGTAAGCTTACTTATTCTAACTGATTGAAAATCCTAGTGATTTTTTTTATACTGAATACGGTGGTTGAGCCTGTCTAAACCACCGTATTTTTTTTGCATACATTTTTTTAGGAGATATCATGGTAATCTTAACATTGAACTGCGGATCATCATCTGCAAAGTATCAGGTTTATGACTGGGACAACAAGGAAGTAATGGCTAA
>CAMNIU010000129.1 GCA_946540605.1 uncultured Treponema sp. | reverse complement strand
GCGGCGGATGGCATCAGAGTGTCCCTGGCTTACTCCCTTTCCCCAGAAAGTATAGTCACTACCGTTCGGTAGGATGCAGTTAGAGTAAAGACGAGCAAGACTGAAAAGTCCTGGATCCCAGCCGCAGCTGATGAGGGCTGTATGCTTAAAGTCCTTTGCTGATTTATCTACATTTGCAAAGTGCTCAGGAACTTTTGCATGTGTATCAAAACTGTCAATTACATTGAAATATTTTGCATATTCAGGAGTCTGTTTTGGAAGGTCTGTTGCAGAACCACCACAGATGATAAGAACATCAATATCATTCTTGTGTTTTTCAACTTCAGAAATGTTGTATACAGGAACGCCTGCCGTAAGAATTTTTACACTAGCAGGGTCGCGGCGTGTGAACACAGCAGTCAATTCACAATCCGGATTCTGCTTAACAGCGGCCTCAACTCCCTTACCAAGGTTACCATAACCTAAAATACCAATTTTCATTTTTTATCTCCTTCGCTCAAAAGCGTAATTTTATCCTTTAATGCTTCCTTCATAACCTCAACGAGGTTTTTCTGTCCGGAATACAAACAGGTATCGTGTTCATCACCGGTAAGTTCACCGGTTAATACATAAGCAGAATCTGTTATAAAACGAATCTGCCCATCTTCTGGTTTTGTTTCATAATGTATTGCACCAGAAATATTAAAGCCCTTAGTCATAATAACAACTTTTTTACCAGCCTTTACGATTTCAGTTAATTCTTCTTTAAATTCAGAAAGGATTTCTGCACTGGCCATTATATAAAGTCGCAGTTCAGTTTTGGTAAGCATTTCATGAATTTTGTTTTTAATATTACGGGCACCAATAATTGTGATGTAGCCGTCACAAGAAATTACTTTACGAGGTGAATGTTTTTCCAGCCAGACAGCAGTCTTCTGCAAATCGCGAATTCTATTTTCTGTAAAAATATTGATTTCTATTGGGCGATATTTTGTAGCTTCACCCTGAACAAGATAAGCAGCACCCTTTTCAACAAGAGCAGTAAGAGCTGCATAAACGTTAGAACGCGAAATCCCGGTATCTTTTGCAACTTCATAGCCAGTCATTTCCCCATGATTCAGAAGAGCACAATAAATTGTTCCCTCCTGACGAGTGAGTCCAAAATCATTTAAGCTGTCTATAAAGTTCATATCTGACATAAACTGATTCCGCGCCTTTGCTATTAGTCTTAGTAGTATTATTTAGAACTACTAAGACTAATATACAGAGAATTCAGTTTAAAGTCAAATTTAAAAATCCCCGGACCTACCGGGGATTTCATATTAGAACAATTTCTTTAATTGATTTCCAATCTCTTTCTTTGCACTGTCTGTTGCTTTTTTGGTTGCTTCTTCAGCCTTGCCCTTCAGCTGCTTTTCTGCTTCGGAACGTTTTTGTGTAAGCTGTTTTTCGTAACCGTTAGCCTGACCTACCGAACCTGTTAGCTTAGATTTAATATCATCAAGTGAACCAAACTGACCGAGAGCCCCGCCACTAGCTTCATTGATTCTCTTAGTTAGTTCTGCCTTAAGATTTTCTTTGATGCCTGCAAGCTGAGCTTCCATTTCTTTTTTAATCGAATTAATCACCTGAACATCAGCATCAGAATCAAGAGCCATTTTAAGTCCATCAGAAATTGTAAAGCCGCTTGTCATGCTTGCACGCACTGTATTAATTCGACCCATTACACTCGAATAAATCTTAGAAGCATATTCCGGTTCAAATGGAACTGTAGAAATCTTAAGATCTGTTAGCAAGCCCTTACCAGTAATTTCAAATCCTTCATCATCAAAAATCTTGAAAATTGCATCTACAGCACACTTTGCATCAAACGAAGGAACTCCAGGATATTCACCAAATTTTTCTGCAGGAATATTTAACGGAATATTTTTCAAACCATAATCTGCACGAACAAGAGGTTCCTTTGTTTCAGTTCTAAAATCGACAACGAGCTTTGCAGTATGCTGCAGGTTCCACAAATCCATATTAAAATCAATCCTTGCAGGCTTGTTGATTATATCCTGATTGCTTGCAATATCTGTGGCCTGTGCAAAAAAGTTTGGACCTGAACCAGCCATCTTTTTAATCCATAATGCCGGAACTTTATCCTGTCTATAGAAAATGTCGCGGCCAGGGGCACGTTTTACGCTGTACTTCTTTTTTTCCTTTTTTACTTTTTCTGTCTTTGGTTTAGAAGCCTGCTTTGATTTCAATTCAAGCAGATAGTTTACGCCCTTCTGCGCATAAGGATAATATTTTCCAAGCACATCACACGCAACATTTTCGAACATTCCGCTTATGAGCTTTGTTCCATCAGAAACATTAAGCGATTTAATTTTGTTGATTTCTGAGTTTGCAAAGTTCATATCGTGTGTAACTGCATTCTGCACAGTTTTTCTAAGACCGTCAGCTTCTGCTATGTCCGCATTAAAACTGTTTAACACTCCATTAGCATCGTTTTTTACCTTATCAATATTTTTGTAAGTTGCATCTAACGATTCAATAAACTCTTTGATTTTCAACGGATTATTCTGTACAGCGCTGTAATCAAAAGACATAATTTCATTTACAGATTTTTGAAGTTCATCTACGGTTTTCTGAACCTCCGCCGGCTTCGCCTGCCACTTTGCAACAATCTGTGGAATTTGTTCCTGAACCTGCTTCGAAATTGCAGGAGTCTGTAACTGAGCCGCATAATTTTGCATTAAGGTTTCAGGATTAAACTGATTAAATAGTCCGGTAATATTTTTTTCTAACGAATTAGCTGCAACGGCTTTTTTATCTGAAAGTGCTTTTCCAAGCTTTGATTCAGAAGCTTCCTTTTCTGCCTTTGCCTTTTGTTTTTTAATTTTCTTTTCTTTTGCAGGAGACAGTTCTCCAGAAGTTTTTCTTTCTGTTCCGCTATTTACATCAAGAACCGAAAGCTCATCTGCAACAAAGCGCTTGCGCAAAAGCTGACCTAAATCAAAATCAATTGTAATAGAACCAATGTCCACAAGATTTTTCATGTAATCATTCTTGTTGGCAATTTCAATTTTCTTGATTTTGAGTGAAGAATCCAGGAACTTAAAATCAACCTTTTCTATATCGGTCTTTGCTTCAAAAATATTTTCGCAAGCGACAGTAATTGCTTTTTTGATAATTACATTTTTGAACATTGAAAAACAAATTGGAATTGCCACAATAAAAGCAATTGTTACAATCAGAGGAACAAAGTTCACACGTCCCTTTTGTTTTTTAATCTGCTTTGCAAGAAGCTTAAGGCGTTTCATATCTTTTTTTGCAAGCTGTTCAGCCTTATCAGCTGGAATTGCATAAATTGGAATCTGCTTTGCTCCCTTTTTTTCAACTTCCGTAAAAAGGCCCTTTACATATTTTTTATCATCTGGGACATAAAGCTTTTTATAGATTTTCTTTTCGAGTTTTTTTGCAGTATATTTTTTTCTAAAAAGTGATGGAATCTTTTTCATTTGAGCGCCCCCTTAGTCCTTCTTAGCCGCAAGTGCAGCAGCCTTTTTAATCAGCGGAATTTTTGAGATTGCAACAATGAATTTTGTTTTGCGCAAAACCGGCACAATCTTATTTCTCATCAGCCAGACTAAAAGACGGGCAATTACATAAAGCGGAATATAAAGCACAAGCCCGCACAAAAGCGAACCCGAAGCAATAGTATTATTGAACTTTGTAAAACCAACAAAAGGAATATCAAGAAGGAAGGCAAAAGCAGGCTCAAGCGCCGGAATTGTAAGGAACCAGTAACCAACCAGATCAAATATCGGATCAAACAAAGGTGCCAGAAGCGAAAATGCCAGAGTGCAAAGCACCAGCGCACCTTTATTAATTCGCATAAACAAAACAAAAACAGTAATAATGAACCAGAAAATGTTGTTCTTTGGTAAAAATCCAAGCAACATTCCAAGACAAACAGCATGAGCAATTTCACCCGGATGTGAATTGCTGTTCAAAGCCTTCAAAAACTTAATGATGAATTTTAACATATGAAACTCCGATTTTATAATCCTAATTATATTTTATCAGAAAGAGTATAGTTTGCAAGATTTTTTAATCAAAAGCTTCTTCAACAAAAAAAACGGGACTTCTCATTATGTGAGATAGTCCCGTAAACGCCTGTCAGCAGAGAAGGTATTACAATTAGCCAACCAGTGTTTCGATTGTGTTTCTCTTGATGTTATAGAATGCCCAGCTGTAAAGGATTTCAGCTACATCGCGCAATGGTTTGCGGATTTTAAGACCCATGTTATAAGCAAAAGCAGAAGAAGTTTTGAGGGCTTCTGGATTCCAGATGCTTGCGTAGTCGAGGCTTACAAAACCTGCGTGTTCTGCATCTGCAATTGCCTTGATGTGAGCATTCATAAGTTCTATTGATTTGTCGTTTGTAGAGTTCTCGATAGATACCAGTGTAATTCTGCAATTCTTGTTGCTTGCTTTTACGCTTTCGATAAGTTTAAGATAATTGCTGTCGAAAGAAGCTGAATCTGATTTGAACAAGCCAAGGTCTTTTTCACCAACGTGAATAAGGATTCCTTCTGGTGCAAGTGCTGCAACATTTTTCTGGAAATAGTCCTGTGCATTTGCGAGTGAAAGATTTGCATTGCTTTTGTTGTAGATGTCGAAGTTGAAGTTATATTCTTTAGCAAGATTGCTTACAGGAATCTCTTTGTCCAGACTGCCACCCATAAGAATAACAGCATTCTTCTTTTCTGCAGTTACTGCAGTTTTATTGATTAATTCATCCAAAGAATTTGTGTAGTTCATCATACTTTCCTCCTTTTCTACAACATTCTTAATATCGTTTGCAGTGATTTTGAGGTTGCTCTTAGCCTCAACCTTTTTATCTAACGCTTTGTTTCTGATGTAAACAAATACGTTTGTCATAACAATTGCCAGATTCAAGAAGTAAACAGCAAGTACGTAATTAAACTGTCCGTTGATGATTTTTGCAGTGATTCCTGCAACATAACCAGTAATAATCAAAATAATAAATGGAAGGCTTGTGCCTTTTGCGGTACGTGCTTTGTAAGCTTTCATTACATTTAAAGGCCAAGAAAATCCAAAACAAACCAACATTGCTGCTTCAAAAAGATGTGCAAAATTCATAACATAGCTCCTGTATGAGGTTCTTTGTAACCTCTTTACTTTATGGCTACATTATAGAGCGGAAAAAAAATAAAACAATTTTTTGAAAGATTAAAAAATGTTTTTTAAAATGGAAATTTTTTTTACTTTCAAAAGGGGTGGATTGCTTCGCCTTCGGCTCGCAATGACGATGTGCTGTGGTTTGCAGGGGGCGGGGTGCTGCGCCGCGCAATGACGAGGGGACAAATGTCATCCTCGGGCTTGACCCGGGGATCTATTTCAAACGTAATATGCGCTGATTCTCACTGCCGCGAAATTCCAGCATAAGATTGCGTTTTTCGAGGATGAATGGACCGTCAACGAGTACGTCTATACAGGAAAGCATGCGGTCTGTGTATTCGGTGTGTTTGCGGCCACCTTCGAGCAGATCCTGCTCGTAGACGTAGCCGGTGTAACACCATATGTTTTTTTGTGGATAAGTGTTGCGAACTCTTTCAAGGAAAGGTGCAAGCACTGCCTGATTTTCGGGTTCAAAGGGCTCGCCCCCAAGCACCGTGAGCCCCGCAATATACTGCGGCTTGAGCGCGTCCAATAATTCCAGCTGCGTTTCTTCCGTAAACTCGCGGCCAAAATTAAAATCCCAAGTCTGGGGCTGAAAACAGCCGGGGCAGTGAATACGGCAGCCGGAGACAAAAAGAGTAACTCTTACTCCCTCGCCATCCGCGACATCGCACTTTTTAATATTTCCGTAAAACATTCAACCGCCCCAACACTTAGTGTCATCCTGAACTTGATTCAGGATCTAATTATCATAGACCCCGAATCAAGTTCGGGGTGACAATTTTTTACAAGTGTAAAACCCTTTCCTTAATTTCCTGAGTACGTCCCTGGTTCCAGTACTGAGTACCAATGTAACCACAGGTACGACGCGCAACATTCATTGTAGCCTGATCGCGGTTACCACACTGAGGGCATTCCCAAACCAGTTTACCATCATCCTCAACAACCTGAATCTCGCCGGTAAAGCCACACTTCTGGCAGCAATCGCTCTTAGTATTGAGCTCGGCATACATAATGTTGTCGTAAATGTGACGAAGAACTGCAAGAACAGCCGGAATATTGTTTTCCATATTTGGAACTTCAACGTAACTTACAGCACCACCCGGAGAGAGCTCCTGGAACTGACTTTCGAATGTGAGCTTTTCAAAAGCATCAATTGGCTCAGTTACGTGAACGTGGTAGCTGTTTGTAATATAGTTCTTATCTGTTACGCCGGCAATTTCGCCAAAACGCATTTTAAGACATTTTGCAAATTTGTAAGTTGTACTTTCGAGCGGTGTTCCGTACAAGCTGAAGGCAATTGAAGTTTCTTCGCGCCACTTAGCACAGGCTTCGTTCATATGCTTCATAATTTCCAGGGCAAATGGAGTTACACTTGGGTCTGTGTGTGGCTTACCTGTCATGTAGCGCACACATTCGCAAAGGCCTGCATAGCCCAGAGAAATTGTTGAATAACCGTTGAACAAAAGCTTGTCGATTACTTCACCTTTTTCGAGGCGGGCAAGCGCACCGTTCTGCCAGAGAATTGGAGCCACGTCGCTTGGAGTTCCAAGAAGGCGTTTGTGGCGAAGCATAAGAGCGCGGCGGCAAAGCTCAAGGCGTTCATCAAAAATCTTCCAGAACTTTTCCATATCCTTACCGGAAGAGCAGGCAACATCAACAAGGTTGAGTGTTACAACTCCCTGATTAAAACGTCCGTAGAACTTTGGACGGCCAGTTTCATCGCGGTAAACTGTGAGGAATGAACGGCAGCCCATACATGGATAGCAGTTTCCTTCCTTAAGTTCAAACATCTTCTTTTCAGAAATATAATCCGGAACAAGGCGGCGGCTGGTACATTTTGCAGCAAGCTCTGTAAGGTAATAATACTGTGAACCTTCTTCTATATTATCCGGCTCAAGAACGTAAATGAGTTTAGGGAAAGCCGGAGCAACCCAGTAACCTTTTTCGTTACGAACTCCCTGATATCTCTGCTTTAATACTTCTTCAATAATCAAAGCAAGGTCTGCCTTTTCCTGTTCGTTCTTTGCTTCATTAAGATACATGAAAACTGTTACGAATGGAGACTGACCATTTGTAGTCATCAAAGTTACAACCTGATACTGAATTGTCTGAACACCGCGAGTGATTTCATCTGCAAGGCGGCGCTCTACTATATGGTCAAACTGTTCTTTTGTAAAATGAACACCTGTTTCTTCTACTGTTTGATTCAATTCCTTGATGAGCTTTTTGCGGCTTACATCAACAAACGGAGCAAGGTGACTGAGCGAAATACTCTGTCCGCCGTACTGGCTTGAAGCAACCTGAGCAATAATCTGAGTTGCAATATTGCAGGCTGTTGAGAAAGAATGTGGTGTGTCGATTTTTGTTCCGCTGATTACTGTTCCATTCTGAAGCATATCCTCAAGATTTACGAGGTCGCAGTTGTGCATGTGCTGGGCAAAATAGTCTGCATCGTGAAAGTGAATGATTCCTTCATTATGTGCTTCTACAATATCTTCATCCAGAAGGAAGCGTTTTGTAATATCCTTAGAAACTTCACCGGCCATATAGTCGCGCTGAACGCTTACAACAGTTGAGTTTTTGTTTGAGTTTTCCTGTTTTACTTCTTCATTACAGCATTCCAAAAGACTCAAAATCTGCTGGTCAGTTGAATTCTGCTTACGCATAAGGGCGTGGCGGTAGCGGTAAGTGATATAAACCTTTGCAAGATTAAAGGCACCAACACGCATAAGCTCAGTTTCTACAAGATCCTGAATTGCTTCTACGTTCATCTGAACCTTACTTGCCTGACAGGTTGAAGAAACTTTTCCTGCAACTGCCTTGATATAGTCATCAGTAAGGCGGTCTGCCTCTGGAATTACTGCATTTGCTTTAGAAATAGCTGTTTCAATTTTTCTGATATCGAAAACGGTTTCTTCGCCGTTACGTTTAATAATTTTCATGATTTCCCACCAATATTTGTAGTACTTAGATTTAGATAAAAATGAGCAGACACTACATATAGCGTCTGCTCATAAATTAATATACTATAACTAGTGGATAAAATCAAGCCCTTAGTATAGCAAGGAGCGTAAATCGCTCGATTAATCTCGCTCTGAGCCGTTTTTTCGATAATCCTAAAACGGCCCGCTGTCGCAGCCCGTTTTTTAACGGATTTTCGATTTTAGGCTTATTTTGCATCGCGGGCAGAAAGTGCAAATTTTACTACACGGAAGCCTACGTCATCATACTTTCTGGAAACAGGAGCATAATCACGTGAAACTACTGTGACATTTTCAGCTGGTTTTCTATAGCTTCCACCGCGCATTGTACGACGCATAGGACTATTTGACCATGGATTATAGCACCATTCCCAGACATTTCCGTTCATATCGTACATTCCAAATGGATTTTCAGCCTTTGTCTTAACATCATGAGTTGTATCACCAGAATTTTCTGTACACCATGCTACAGAATCAGCTTTATCTTCTGCACCATACATTTTAGCCCAGTTTTCTGCAAATGGATCTCCACCACGAGCAGCAAATTCCCATTCAGCTTCAGTAGGAAGGCGATAACCATTTGCATTTTCATCAATTATTGCATTTTCAGCCTTACCGTCACCATCTTTTGCATTATCTGCTTCTTTCAGAACTGCACCGTTATACTTGTAAACTGGAGTGAGCCCGTCTTTTTCACTGGCAGCATTACACCAGACTACAGCATCTCGCCAGCTGATTGAAGTAACTGGCTGCAAAGTACCTGCTGGTTCAGCTCCATCAACTCCAGCATTTCCTTCTCTTCCAGGATTTGCAAAGGTATAACCATTGCCTTTAGCCCAGGTATAAACTTCATACCATCGTGCATAAGTTGTTTCTGTCTGAGCAATGTAGAAAGCCATAAGGTCTACCGGATTTTCTTCCGAAGCCTTACTAAATGCAGAATCTTTTTCTGCGGCAGGAATAGTTACAACTTCAAGTAAGTTTTTTGAAAAACCATCAGCTGTAACAAAAATTACACGTTTTTTAGATTCTTTTTTGGATTCGGTCACTGTTTTTGCAGATGACTTTGGCTTTGAAGCACAACCAGTAATCATAGTTGCTGCAAGTAAAGCCGAGATTGAAATAATTAATAATTTCTTCATCTTGAACTCCTTGGTTTAGAACCTATTAATACAATTATAACACTGATTTATAAAATAGGTTACATAATTATCCAAGTAGACGAATATGTGTCATTCTCCGGCTTGACCGGAGAATCTGTATAGGAATAGTGTTTTACAGATTGTAAACGAGTTTGCTTCGCAAACATCGCAGGATCAAGTCCGACAATGACACTCTATAAAGCAATGCGGGATTGGTAAATCTATTTTGTTTTTATCTTTTATTTCAAAATCAGCTGCATCAAATTCCGGAAAAAATGCATCTCCAGAAATGTCTGCATCAATTTCTGTGATATACATTTTATTGACCAGTTTTGACTCTATGGCTTCCTTATAAACTGACTCTCCGCCACAGATAAAAATCTCTTTTTGCGGGAACAAAGATTTAGCAAGTTCAAGGGCTTTTTCTAAGCTGATGACTGTCCGATAATTTGCCCCTTCATAATTTGTTGTCTTCGAAATGACAATTGTTTCGCGCCCCGGAAGCCCTGCCCCAAACTTTTTATAAATTTCTTCAAAGGTACGGCGGCCCATAACAACAATACTGCCGAGTGTAAGCTGCTTAAAATGCTCGCGGTCGTCTGGAATATCCCATGGAATACGACCTTTGTTTCCAATTACATTATTATGAGCGTATGCTACAATCAAAGAAATCATAATACCATTATACAATATTCAGAGATTTTTTTTATACACTTTTTTCTATAATATAATACAATTGATATGATTAATCGTGGTTTTGACAAGTCTAACCACTACATAGGAGATGTAATGAAATATTATGTAAATGCCGCAGCTAAGGCTGATGGCAACGGATCTAAAGAAAATCCTTTTAATAAAATTCAACTTGCAGCTGATATCGCTGTAGCAGGAGACGAAGTTATTGTTGCACCAGGTATTTACCGCGAAAACGTAAATCCAAAGCACGCTGGTAAAGAAGGAGCACCTATTGTTTACCGTTCAGAAAAAAAACTTGGAGCTCACATTACTGGTGCAGAAGAATTAAAAAACTGGAAAAAAGTCGAAGGCTCAGTTTATACAGCCCGTGTTCCAAACTCAATTTTTGGAAAATACAATCCTTACAAAACACTAGTAAGCGGCGACTGGTTCATTGCTTATTTTATCGCTCATACTGGAGATGTTTACCTCAACGGAAAATCTATGTACGAAGTTCAGTCCCTCGATGAAGTAAAAGCCGCTGCACCTAGTGAAGCTGCCTGGGACACAGATTTCTCTCGTTACAAATGGTATGCAGAACAGGATAAAAAAGCCGACGAAACTGTATTCTATGCAAACTTCCTTGGTAAAGACCCTAACAAAGAAAATGTTGAAATCAGCGTACGCCGTAACTGCTTCTATCCTCAGAAAGAAGGCATTGGTTACATTACCCTGAGCGGCTTTACTGTTTCTCAGGCAGCAACTCAGTGGGCTCCTCCAACAGCTTATCAGGAAGGTATGATAGGACCTCACTGGTCTAAGGGCTGGATTATCGAAGACTGTGAAGTTTACGAATCAAAATGCTCGGGAATCTCTCTTGGAAAATATAAGCAGCCAAATAACGACAATAAATGGCTTAAGACAAAATACAAAGACGGAACTCAGACAGAGCGCGACTGTATCTGCCAGGCACAGGTAGAAGGCTGGAATAAAGAAAACATCGGTTCTCACATTGTACGCCGCTGTAACATTCACGACTGTGGCCAGACAGGTATTGTAGGTCACCTTGGTGGAGTGTTCTCTCTGATTGAAGATAACCACATTCATCACATCAATAATAAGCAGAATCTTGCAGGAGCTGAAATCGGTGGAATCAAAATGCATGCCGCAATCGACTGTATTTACCGCCGCAACCATATTCATCACTGTACCCGCGGAATCTGGCTGGACTGGCAGGCTCAGGGAACACGCGTAACACAGAACTTCTTCCACGACAACTGCCCTCCTCGCCGCCCAGGTAAAAATATTGTTGCCGAAGTTGCAGAAGATCTCTTTATAGAAGTTTCACATGGCCCAACTCTTGTAGATAATAACATCTTCCTTTCACCACGTGCACTTAAGCTCGCTACTCAGGGTGTTGCTCTTGTTCACAACATTGTTGCCGGAAGCTTTACTGCAGTTGGCCGTGGCTGTAATAACGGTGCCCCAAACCGCCCTTCTCCACGCTATACGCCTTATCATATGATTCATCGCACAGAAGTTGCAGGTTTTATGACAATTCTTCACGGTGACTGTAAGTTCTACAACAACATCTTTATTCAGCAGGAAATTTGCACCGAGTTTGCAGCCCGCATGTTAGCAAATACTCATAATGATTGGGATGATTCAAACTTTGTAGCAGGAACAGTTCCTTATAACAACTATCCTACTTTTGCAGAATGGGATGCTCAGTTCAAGGGCTACTGCGGAATGGGTTCAGCAACTACCGACCGCTATTACAGCGAACTTCCAGTATGGGCAGAAGGAAACGTTTACCTGAATGGTGCAAAACCTATGATGAAGGAAACTCCAGCCTATGTTGATTCAAAAACCGAAGTAACAATCGGTTACGAAGAAAAAGGTGGAAAAATCAAGCTTAAGACAAACCTTTATGATTTGATTGAAAGCGGTACAATTCCAGCAAAGGCTGTAAAAGGCAAACTGATGAAGACAGAAGATATTCCTCCAGCATTTGAACCGGAAGAAAACTATGAAAATCCGGATGGAAGTCCTATTACATTTGATACAGATTTCTTTGGAAATAAACGCTCTGGAAGCAAGGTACTCGCTGGTCCATTTGCTGAACCTGGCGATGCCAAAAACTCTCTGTTTTAATTTTAGAACTTCTTAGCTTCAATCAACATCGTCTCGTTTAAGACATCTTCTTTGTTGGCGAGACGATGAGGCTGAGAAGTATGTACGATGGTTCCTTTTCCTTTTGTACTTTGAATTTCAATTTCCCCTTTCATTAAGGTCATCAGGTTCTGAACTACGGCAAGTCCCAGCCCGGAACTTGCAATTTTTGCATTTACCTCGTTTGCTTCACGAGTAAAACTCTTGCAGGCATAAGGAATAAATTCTTCTTCCATTCCAATTCCATTATCCTGACAGAAGAACTCAACAATACAATCTTCTTTATTTTTAAGCACAGTCTGCTTAAGCCAGAATTTTACCTTGCCCCCACTTGGAGTATATTTTACGGCATTCTGTACAATATTCAAAACCATCTCTACAGTATGACGTACATCCTGATAAATATATGGACTTTCTATCTGTTCATAATATTCAACTTCAATTCCCTTCTTTTTGGCAGCTTCTTCAATTAAACCATAAATACGGAAGGTTGCATTTGTTATATCTGTAGCGGTTTCAACAAGTTTTATTTCACCACTTTCAAGTCTCGCAATTTCTAGAATATCATTAACATATGCAAGCAATGTCTCTTCTGACTGTTTTGCATTTGCTACATTTTTTAGTACCAGCTCTTCCTGACCAGCACACTCCTTGATTGAATTTGTATAACGAATAATTGTCTGCAAAGAAGGAATAATATCGCGGGCAACATTATACATAAAAATATTTTTTGCTTTATTTGCACTTATATTAAATTCAGAGAGTCTCTTCATCTCAAGCTGTTTTAAGCGCTCGTTTTCTGCCATGGCATTACGGCGTTCTCTCTCTGTAATATCGTTAATAAAACAGAAACATATTTTGCCATATTGTTTTGTTTCAACATGACGGCCCATTGCACTCACATATTTTACAACACCTTTATTATCTTTAATTCTAAAATCAATATTGTAAACATCATTGTTGCCAGAAATTTGATTATTTATGCTTTTAATCAGAACCTCAATATCATCCGCAAATACCAGCCCGGTAATCGAATTTGCAGTTTTCTGTCTGAATTCTTCTGCCGTTTCACAGGCATAAATATTCAAAAGCTCCCGGTTAAAAGAAATTATTTCCCTAAAGCCGTCTACATGGTAGGTAATAAAACCACCAGGCAAACCTTCGGCAACTTCATTTGCAGCCATCAGCATAGATTCATTTAATGAAAGTGGTTCCTGGTTTTCTTGAGAAGGAAACTGTATCTTTCCACAGTTCGTCACTGTAGTTTTTTTGAGATAAGATTCAAATTTTTTAATTGGAAGTGGCGGAGAAAAATAATACCCCTGGATATAATCACACCCAAGATATTGAAGGACCCTTAATTGCTCTCCATCTTCAACCCCTTCTGCAACTGTAAGCAGCCCCATTCTGTGAGCCATTTTGATAATATTTTCTATTATAATTTCATTGGTTTTAATATTTCGTACAAAAGTAATATCAAGCTTGAGAATATCAATAGGAAAAGAAGAAAGCGAACCAAGAGATGAATAACCTGATCCAAAGTCATCCATTTCAATCATGTGTCCGCGTTTCTGAGTTTCTCTAACCTGCTCTATAATGACTTCTGTATTATCTGAATACAACGATTCCGTTACTTCCATATGAAGCAAAGAATGGTCTATTTTATACTTTTCTATTATTTCATGTTGATTCGCAATACAACCCGGCTCCATAAAATCGCGTCGGGAAACATTTACAGAAACAGGAACAATAGGTAAACCTTCCTGCTGCCAGTGAATAATATCTTTGCAAACCTTTTCAAGAATAAAAGCATCAAGTTTTGTTATAAAACCATTTCGTTCAAAAAGTGGAATAAACTGGCCAGGCGCCATAAAACCATATTCCGGATGATTCCAGCGCACAAGAGCCTCAGCTCCTACAATCTTTCCTGTAACTGCCTCATGCTTTGGCTGATAAAAAACCAGGAACTGTTCTTCTTCCAGACCGCGTTCCATTGTTTCTATGATGTGCTGCTCGTTTAAAAGCTCACTTTGCATACTGCTTTCATAAAAGGAAATATTTTTACCATAAATACCCTTTATTTTTCGAATTGCAAGAAAAGCCCTGTCGCAGCAAACTACCATTGAAAGTTCCGGATCAATTGGAGCATAGATACCTGCTTTTACAATTTGATGAGGAATTGGAGCCGTATTTAAAATTGTATCACGAATATTATAAAGTTTATCCAGATGTACTTCTTTATCATATTCATAAAAGAGTACATACTGGTCTCCACCAAAACGCCCCGAAAGAGCCCTGTCAACGGCCTTACTCAAATGCTGTCCAGTATAGGCTAAAAACTCGTTACATTTTGCTTCGCCATAAAGTGAGTTTGACGACTTAAAATTTTCAAAATCAAAAGCAATAATACAATAAGTTTTATCTGGATTTGCAGAACGCACTTCTTCTGCTTTACGCAAAAAAGCCTGCCGGGTAAGGAGAGATGTAAGTTCGTCACGTTCAAGTTCATCAATTATCCGGTTAGTCTCTGAAAGCTTTATCGCAGTTTTAAGACGGTTTAATACACGACGTTTGTCAAACGGTTTCTTTAAGAAATCAATTGCATTTAAATCAAGCAAGACATCTTCAAGCTCTGAATTATCTGCGTCTGTTGCAATCAGAACCGATAGTTTTTCTAACTTTGGTATACTGCGGATTTCGCTTAAAAGCTTTTTAGCTATTCCGATATAAAAAATTCCCGCAACAATATTATTAGATGATTCATTTAGGAGCGAAATGGCATCCTGTTCTTTTGAGACAGTAATAACATCATATACTTCTGTAATGATTTTTCGAAGCTCCTCAAGTTTAACCTCAGGTGATTCAACAAGGAGAATTTTTAATCTTTCATTACTAACCTTTTCGCTCCCTTGCCCGCTCAATTATCTGCTCCTTGTATATATTTTAATCTCAGCAACCCAAAAATGCAAACATAAATTAATGTGTTGTATATGGTATAAAACGATAAACAACCTATAGATATCAAACTTTATTTAAGCTATTATACAAATATGATTTTATTTTCGATTTTTGCTTATACAGCTTTTGGAATTTTGTGTATTTATTTTATCAGAACAGGGATTCGCAAACTTAATGAACAGAAGAATGCTTCGTCTTTAGCTGATTTATATACCAATGAAGAGGAACACAACGAGGCTATTAAGCAATCTGAAGAATTTGAAAAGGGCTATTTTGAACGAGTACGTAACGGTGAGCAGACACAGCAATTTTTGTCTGTCGGCGGACAGATGGCCTGTTCTATGATTCGCAGCCTGCTTTTTGCTGAAAATATTCCGACATATACAGAAAATGAACACGCAAATTCATTTTATTCACTGAATAATCTTTCTTCATCTTCTGCTTTCTCAATCAAGGTTTTTATTCTTGTTGCAGATTACGACCGCGCTTATGAAATCGTTTCCGATTTTGTTTCTAAGTGCGACCGCGCAAATACAGAAGAAAGCGAACAGGAAAATGAAACTGAAAACACCGCTAAAAATATAACAAAAGCAACCGGAGCAATTCTTACCGGCTGTTTCTTTGTTCCAATGCCGGATGGTTCTCAAGATAAGCCAATGGGAATCACAATTCTGCCAAAAATCTAGCAGCTGCCGGTTCTTCTACATAAAGAAAGTCTTCATCATGCCTTTACCCTTTACATCAATTTCGGTATTTTTGCTGTACTGGTAACGGCTTATAGTCTGATCTTTTGTAGTTTCTGTTACATGGATTCGCATAGGAAGCCCGGTACTCTCCATTCGACTTGCAACATTAACTGTGTCGCCCCAGATATCGTAAATGAACTTTGTTTTACCAATTACACCTGCAACAACCGGCCCAGAGTTTACTCCAAGTCTTATCAAAAGTTTGATATTCGAATTCTCATTAAAAGCCTGAACATCCTCTAAAAGCCCTTTAGCAAAGCGAATCATTCTTAAAGCTCCATCATTATACTCTGCTTCTGTAAGACCGGCGGCGGCCATATAAGCATCTCCAATTGTTTTGATTTTTTCAATGCCTTCACGCTGAGCTCGTTCATCAAACATTGTAAACATTTTGTTTAGCATGGTAACAACTTCTTCTGCAGTCATCTCCCCGCTGATTTTTGTAAAGCCGACAATATCTGTAAAAAGTACGGTAACATTCGGATATTCCTTAGCTATTGTTCGTTCAGGATGTTCCGTAAGTTCTTTTGCAATCTCTTTTGGAAGAATATTCAATAAAAGATTTTCAGAACGGTTCTTTTCTGCCTCAAGTTCTTTTGTTCGCTCTTTTACTGTGTTTTCAAGTTTTCTGTTCTCCTCTTCAACACGAATGAGTTTTCCTTCAAGAAGCATGATTGTTGTCGTAATAATAAAGATGATAAAAAGCAACGCAAGGAAAATCTTAAAAAACTTGTTTGTGAGCGGTTTTAAAATACTTGAATATGAAAAAATGATTTTCTGTTCGAGCGGCTGATATTTATGCGGCGTGTACATAATACAACCAAAACCAAGAGTCTTTAGCGGAGTGATGGTGTAAAAATCTTCACCGTGAATATTTTCAGCATCTTCTGCATGTGGCTTTTTTACATTTAATAAATTATCAGAGAGTGTAAAAGTTCCATTCCATGGGCCCGGGTCAATCGAACAATTATCCGGAACATAAATAGAAAAGTTCCAGTCTGTGATGATTGTGCTGCTCATATTGTTATAAATCACACCGTCAAACTGAGCACCTGTTCTGTCAGGATCACCTTCATCAACCCAATGCTTTTCTGCATTACGGCCAAAAGTTACACAAACTGATTTTGAAGAATCATTTTCTACATAAGGCTTTTCTATTGTCAGTGTTTTTTCTGGAAGCGATATACCTTTAATAGATACAATCAGAAGTACTAAAAGAATTCCACCAAGGCTTATAGAAAGTGCCTGCCACAAATGACTTCTTGCTACCCTCTTTCGCGACTTAATAGAAGTTGTTTCTGTTTTGTAACCAGGACTTATAATTTTATGAGCACGCTCACCAGAATAGAATTCCAGTTCCATCAACTTTATGGAAGAATAGAACAGATGCAAGGCACCAAATCCAAGTGAAATATTAATCCATGAAAAACCATAGGATACAAGAATTAAGATTACGCCTACCATAGGAAGTGCAAAATAGAGTAAAAGAGAAATAAACTCATTTGTTTGCATCTTCTTTTTGTTCTGTAAAAGAACGGTAAGAGTAATAAGACCTGGTAAAAGTCCTAAGCCAACTCCTACTGGAAATAAAGCATTTCTGTGATAAAGATTATTCTCATCAAAATAATAGAAAAGATTTGTAAACTGACTGATAATTATAGCACAAATGCCAGCAAGACATAAAAAGAGGACTATAAAAAGCTGAACTGGAATTCCGCTTTTTACAGCAGTTTTAGGATGGAAAATCAACGTTAAACTCAAACGCGACTGCTTAATGAATTCACAGACATAAAAACAGACAAAAAACGAAATTGAGAAATTACAGATATATACAAATAAATTACTGAGACGCACCATATACCAGCCGAGCTCGCTGGTATTACCGCGGTAAATATATGCAAGTGCATCAAAAAGTAGCATAAATCCTGTAAACAATTCAATAAAAATAAGTGTTCGGCGCCCATTCTGCTTTAACTTATGCCCAGACCACAAAAAAACTCCTACCTGAAAACAAAAGAAAGAAAGGAAACATAAAGTTGAAATGCTGACAGTTCTAACAATGTTTGACACGTAAAACTCCCTTAAAAAATGCTGACCTCTATTATAGTGGCAAAAGTAGAATTTCTAAAGAAAAAAATTATTTATAAAACAAAACCCCTCACGAAAACTTCGCGAGGGGCATGACATTCAGATTATTTAAGAATTTTCGAATTGTTTGTTTTGTTTATTCTTCTTCAGAAAGCTTTGACTTTCTTTTTCCTGCGAAGAAGAGAGTAGTATAAATTGCTACAGAAATAATTGTTGCAGCAGTTGCTTCAAGTACAGCATTTAATCCGCAGGCAGCAACAAGGGCCAGATATCCCATTCCACCAAGAACTTCGCGAACAGCAGCACCCTGGAAAATATAAAGACATCCAAGAACAAGCAGTGTATGAGCAATTGTAGTTACAAATCCTGTAATTCCTGCAGAAACAGCCTTTGGCATATGAGGAATAAGATTCAAAGCCTTCCAGAGTCCCCATGCAATTACAGCGATAAGCATACGTGGGAAAACAGAAACAAGTGGATTTACAAATAACGGATCAAGTCCGCCGCTTGTACTCATAGCAGCCTGAACCAAAGAAAGGATACCAAAAGTAGCACCTACAAAAAGTCCTTCAGGAAGACCAGCAAGCATACAAATCAAAATTACCGGAATATGTAAAATTGTGATTGATGCAGCACCAAGTGAAATGAAACCAAGTCTTGTAATTCCAAGAACAATTACAAGTGCACTGAGTGCACCAGTCAAAGTAAGTTTTTTGTTTAATGATAATGCTTCGTTTGTTGACATAATTTAAATCTCCATAAATTAGTTTAAGTCCAGCGCTGCCTTTACGCCGGAAAGTACGAGGCCCGGAATAATTTTGTCAAAGAGCCTGTAATCTTCAAAGGTTCTTGCAAATCCGCCCGTACCAATAATAATAGTGTCTTCACCATGGAAAACATTTTTCTTGAATAAATTACAGAATTCTTTTACAGCGCCGGCAGTACCGTAGTAAAGTCCAGCCTGAATTGCTTCAGTGGTAGAAGAGCCGTAAACATGCTCCGGTCGTACAATTTCTACAGATGTAAGATTTGCAGTTCCACCAGCCAGCGCATCCACAGAAATCTTTAAGCCCGGCATAATCACACCGCCAAGAAATTCCTTATTCTTAGAAACAAGTTCCGCAGTAATTGCAGTACCCATATCTATGATTATGAGATTTTTCTCCGGATAAAGCTGAACCGCACCCATTGCCGCAGCAATAAGGTCAGCACCAATTTCTTTAGGATTTGAATAACGCAACTTAAGCCCTGTTTTAATTCCTGCCTGAATAAACAGAGGTTCGCAGCCAAGATATTTTGCACACGCATTTGCAAGCGAATGATTCACCGCCGGCACAACTGAACAGCAGCCAACTTTTTGAATCTTCTGCCAGTCGTAACCATTTTCGCGCAAAGCAGAGCGCAGGAATATTCCGATTTCATCTGAACTGGAATTAATATCTGTAGCACGACGGAATCTGAGCACGCACTCGTCGCCCTCAAAAAGCCCGCAGGCCGTAGAAGTATTTCCGACATCTATTGTAAGAATCATACATTCCCCCTGTTAAAGAATTCGCCGAAAAGGCAGGGAATGCCTTAAGTTTGATGAGTCATAGTACCTGTCCTCCTTGGATCAAGTCTTGTTAATGTGTGTAAACCCTCGCCGGGTAATAAAAAAGCGAAAATCCATTCTGCCTCAGCAGTAACAGTCTTCGCTCTGTAGAATAATGAATTATGACAAAAATGTCAAATTTGTCGGCCATAATATAACTTTTAAGCATCTATATTATCTCATCAAATATAATATACATACCAATCGTCAAAGATATAAAATACCCAAAGGGACAAGATTATATATTCAATTTTTTAATAAAGATAAACTGTGATACCAATAAACTAATACTTTATATTAAGTAATTTTAATAAATGAATTTTAATTTTATCCTGATTTTTTGCTCCAGTTCCTTCTGTAAAAATCGAATCAGAACACCAGTCTATCTTTCCTTTTAGTGAACCCAATAATTCAAAATATTGTTTATATGTTGGATTTAAGCCAAGTGAATCATGAATTTTAGGAAAAGCTCTCAAAATTCCTCCTAATCCATTTGTTTTTAACATTTGACTCTTTAATTCTTTCATTACTCTATTTGAATGATTCCAAAATTCTTGTTCATCTTTAGCATTTTCTAGTACTGCCCATTGATCCTGGAAAAGCCTTTGAAAAGATTTTAAATAATACGCAATTTGAGTATACATATATTGAACATCATCATAATTAATGTTTGCATCTTTATAACATTTTCTTAAAGCATCAACTAAAAATGCTTGAGATATTGAACCTCTACCAATTCCTAACATTTTAATATGCTTATATAAAGGAGATGAAACTTCTTCATTCATTGTTTTACAAATAAAATGCAATTTTTTATCATTTTCAAAATCACTACCATCTGGAGTAAAATCATATAAATCATATATTACAGAACTATTTACAGGTTTTTGATTTCCATTCACATCTATAAAAATCTTTGCACAAAAGTTCTTTGTAACATTAATAAATAAAACAATCGGAACTTCAAAATCTTTTTTTATTGACTCGTCAGATAAAAATAATCCTGCAAGTCTATGTTGGCCATCAATTATTTGAAATGTTGTGTCTTCAGATAATTGAATTATTTGTTGCCCCTTAGAGTTTAAGCAAAAGACATCATCATAATCTAAGTTTTCAATATTTACAGACAAAATGACACAATTTGGAAAAAAACTATCGGCGTTCTCTAAAAACTTTGAGATTTCTTTAATTCGCGAAAGAGATAAACGTCTTTGAATTCCTTCACTATCTGAAACTATAGAAAGACCTTTTTTTTCCAAACTTTTAATATACTCATCAATATATTTAATTTCTGTTTTGTCGTCAGTATACGCCTGACGAAAATGAAAATCTAATTTTTGTAATAAATCTGTTGCTTTTATTTTAGTAAGATAAAACTCTTCATTATGTTGCTTAATTTTGATGTATTCTAATTCCATATTAATTCACACTCCTTTTACTATTCATAAGAAACAGTTTTGATATGTCCATCATATTTGAGATTTGGTAATTTATTTGGAATTATTTTTTCCCATAAATTTTCATAATCCATGATTAAATGTTTATGACGTACATAAACATTTATAACGTCCACTATCGTAGATACAAAACATGAAATTCCAGCACTTATAAAAATACTAAACCATAACTCATCAGAAGAACATTTATAGGATAAGAAACTTAGTAATAGAATCAATATTATTTCAACTAATAATATAATCTTATTTTTTTTAGAAATTTGAGGCATTTCATAATAAGAAGAAAGTTTTATTTGATCATTTGTTATACCTGATTTATCTGTAAGATAAATTTTTACAAATTTATTTTTTTTCGAAATACTTAAATTTTCGCTGTTTATATTAGTTTTTATGAATTTTAAGCTTTCTCTTAATGATTCTTCATATGTACAATCTCTTACATTTACAAAAATATCTATTGGAACTTCAGTATCATTTTCATATGAAACTCTAGAAATAAAACAATCCATTGTTGGAGTTTTTTTATACCCTATAATTGATTCTTTTGGACAAACTGCCTCAAATGAAGTTCCTAAACTATTATGACTGTCTTCTAATTGTTTTTTATCAATTTTTAATAAACAATTTTGTATTTTTTTATAAACATTGTTTTCTTTTTTTTTACTTTTAATACTAATTGTAAATGAACATAGTTTCATTTTTTAACTCACAAAAATTAATTATTTTTATTATATCATGCTTTTATATATATTTATAGTAAATTTTCATGCTGCATATAAATCTTTCTGGAAACCTACAAAGATTTTATTAATTTCACTAAGAGAGCCAAGTACGTTCTTTGCATCATTGATTGTTCCATACTTAAGCTTAATAAGTTCAGGCAGATTTTCCAGCGAAAGTTCCGTATAGCCCTGTTCTACATACTGTTCAAGAACAAAGTTTACAAAATCACTCTGTTCGGCACTTAAAGAAGAAACAATTTCCGAGCGAACAATTTCTACGCGACGCTGGCGTTCAAGTGGGCTTGTGTTATAAGCAAGATATTCCAGAACATCAAGCAAGTCGCATTTTTCCATGTTTAAGAATTCCTGAACTTTTGTAAGCTTTTCCAGAGGGAAGCCTTCGTGTTCCATCTGTTCCAGCAAAGCGGCTCTTGTTTCAGGATTCTGCCATTGCTTACGCAAGTCTTCGTCATCCTTAAAGAACTTAGGAAGGGTCTGATTATTTACAAGAACATCAACAAACTCTTTGATTGTAATGAGTTTGCCGTCA
>CAMNIU010000128.1 GCA_946540605.1 uncultured Treponema sp. | reverse complement strand
TTTTTAATATCCGAATGCTCATTGTATTAACAGTTTAGCCAATGATTCGGTTAATTTCAACTATATAAGGGAAGTAAAAAATGATTAAGACAATTAAATCAAAACTTTTACCAGTTCTTGCAGCAGGAGCAGTACTTGCTGTTATTTCAGGGCTTACAGGTTGTGGTTCAGCTCCAAAAACAGAAACTGACAAACCAGAGACTCCTTCTGTTTCAAAAAAAGAAGTAAAAGAAGAACCTCAAGACCCTCCAAACGTAAAATTTGTAAAGCAGCTAAAAGCTCTTCTTGCTGATAACGATACAAAAGGTGCTATTGCCCACTTTGAGAAAATTCCTGCTGAACTAAAGGATGATATTGAACTTAAAAATCTTCTTGGAGCCCTTTATTATTCAGATGCTCAGTATGATAACGCCATTCAGACTGCTGAAGAAATTCTTGCCATTGAACCGGAAAATATGGATGCACTAGAGCTTATTTCTATGTGCAACAAGGCTAAAGGAGATAAAACTGCCTATAAAGCTTCTGCAGACCGCATTCTTTCTGTAGACCCTTATAATGCTGCCGTAAACATTCAGAAGGCTGAAGATTATGCTCTGAACAAAAAATATAAGCTTGCCCGCGACTCTTATAAAAAGGCTCTTCGCGGAGACAGCGAAAACACAGATGCGCTTTTTGGCTACGCACAGATGTGTTACTACACTGACGATGTAAAATCTGCTTCGGAAAGCTTTCAGAAGATTCTTGATAAAGACCCTGAAAATGCAGCTGCCCTTGCATATATGGGAAAACTTGCCTACGAAGATGAAAACTATCTCCGCGCCACTAAATTTGTACAGGAAGCCTTAAAGCAGGAGCCATATAATTATGACTATTGGATGGATTTAGGAACTTATCTCCGCTATCAGGGTAAGTTTGATGATGCTGCAAGAGCCTGGACTAAGGCTACTCAGCTGGATCCTTCTTATTTTCTGGCTTATGCCTACCTCGCCGGCAATTATGACGACCTTGAACAGTGGGACGCAGCCCTTGAAAATTACCACAAGGTAATAGAAACAAACCCTAAATATTTTTATGCGTACGAATCCACTGCAATTCTGGAATACCGCGCTCGAAATTATGAAAACGCAATTAAGTATTTTACAAAAACTTATGAATTCAGCCCAAGCTATGCTTACAGCCTTATGATTGCAGCCTGCTGGTTCAAACTAAACAAACCTCTTGAAGCTAAAAAGGTTCTTACAGCACAGCTAAAAAAACTGGATCCTAATTCAACTGAATATTCACTTGTACGATTCTTTAATGATTCATATAACCGAAATGCAGAATCTAATCTTGTAAAAAAAGTGACAAACGAAGGTAATAGCAATAACCGCGGTAAAATGTTATTCTACATTGGACTTTATTACGAGTTGAACAAAGCAGATGAACTTGCAAAGGAATACTACGCAAAAGTCACAAATTTAAAGGCACCAATGTTTTTTGAATACAGAATTGCCGAATGGGGATTGATGCAATGAGCCAGACTCAGATTCAGCTGGACCTCGCCGGACGAAAAATTACCCTCGTAGGTACAGCTCATGTTTCTAAAGAAAGTGTAGAAGAAGTAAAACAGACCATAAAAGATTTGCAGCCAGATTGTGTTGCAGTAGAACTGGATGAAAAGCGTGCAGATTCAATTAAAAATCCTTCACGCTACAGTCAGTTAGACCTTGTAAAAGTTTTTAAGCGTAAAGAAGGCTTTTTGCTGCTTGCAAACCTTATGCTTTCATCTTTCCAGCGCAGAATGGGCTTAAATGCCGGAGTAAAACCTGGTGATGAGATGATTGCCGCTATGAATGCTGCTGATGAAGGTGGTATCCGTTGTACTCTCGTTGACCGCCCTATTCAGATTACCTTAAAGCGTGCATGGGGAAAAAACAGTTTCTGGGGAAAATGCAAGCTTCTCGCTACCCTTCTTTCAAGTTCCTTCAGCAAAGAAGAAATTGAACCAGAAGAAATTGAGAAGCTAAAAGAACGCAATGAAATGGATTCCATGATGTCTGAACTTGCAGAATATATGCCTGTAATCAAAACTGTTTTGATTGATGAACGCGACCAGTATCTTGCATCAAAAATCTGGGCTTCAGAAGGCAACAATATTGTAGCAGTACTTGGAGCAGGTCATTTGCCAGGCGTTCAGGCTCATCTTGAAAAACTTGGAGCAGGCACTGAAAATGCTGATGTTGAAGAAATTTCTAAACTGCCTAAGCCTGGTATTTTAGGAAAACTCCTTGCCTTCCTGATTCCTGCTTGTATTATTGGTCTGATTGTAGCAGGCTTTATTTATGGTGGCATTCACGCTGGAGCTCAGATTCTTTCTACCTGGTTCCTTTGGAATGCAATTCCTGCAGCAATTTTGACAGCCGTAGCTTTGGGACACCCGCTTGCAATTCTTGTTGGATTTGTTGGAGCTCCATTTACTTCTCTTTGTCCGTTTATTGGAGTTGGATTCTTAACTGCAATTGTTCAGGCAGTTGTTTGTAAGCCTAAGGTTAGCGATATGGAACACCTTCAGGATGATGTATCAAGTTTGCGTGGATTTTACCGTAACCGTATTTTACGGGCACTTCTTGTATTTATTCTGTCTTCTTTAGGAAGTACAATCGGAACCTTTATTGGTGGTGCAGATATTATCGGAATTTTAAGCAATCTTGGTTGATAGCTCCTCGGGTCAAGCCCGAGGATGACAGCGGCCTTACACATAAGACATTTCTTATTTTTGTTAAAAGGTGTTTCTTTTTTATGGTGTTTCGGTTTATTTTATAAACGAGGCTAAAATGATAAAGAAACACCTTATTTTATTTACATCAGTTATACTCTTTTCAGTATCCGGATTTGCAGCCGCAATGGAAAAAGCAGTTCCACAGATTTCAATTCCAGATACAACTTCGCTGCTCTTGTCTTATGTCGAAAATGATTCAGAACTTAAGACTCTTACAATTGCAGCAAAAAAAGCAGCTCTTTCTTATGATTCAACCTTAATCGATACAGGCTTTGATATCAGCCTTTCAACCGGTACAATTACCTTACAAACCAGTGATGACGGCTCAAAATTAACTGCAAAACCTTCTGTAAATGCAAGGCTTCCACAGGCCTCAAATCTTTCTTTTACAAGCCAGACAAATATTACATCTGACAGCTCGGATACAAAGGTCAGCGACACTTCTCTCTCACTCGGAATTGATATCATTTCATCTTCAAGTCTTACTAATAAAATCACAAAGCTTAAAGCAAAACGTTCTGTTACCGAAGCTCAGAGAAAAATCGAAAAACGTGCAATTGCCGCAGAAAAAGAGTTTTATACAGAACTTAAAAAACTTCTGACATCAGTTAGTTCTATTATTTCAAAACGCGAAACCTTATATTCAGATGAAATTGATTTTGAAGCAAAAAAGATTCAGGGATATTCAAAAAGTTCATCTACATACAGACAAGCAGAACTCAAAGTTATTTCCGACCAGCATGACGTAGAAAGTGCTATGCATGCTTTGATTTATGACAGCGTTGTTTTCTATAAAAAATGCGGTTTTGACATTCAGATTGATGACAATGTTGATTTGATGAGCCTTGTGCCCTCTGATATTGAAGCTATTGAACCGGTCGATGTAACTGCATATAACAAAGAACTTTTTACTGAAATTGAAAGCGCAGTCTGGACAAACACAATTAATTCCATGGAACGAAGTTCTAAAAAGACATACAGTCTTTCGGCAAATGCCGGTTATACTTTTGACAATTCAAATACTAAAACTGATACTGTAGATGCAGGACTCAGTGGCTCAATTGGCGGAGTAGCACTTGGAGCAGGAGTCAGCATGCCGATTGGAGGAAACAACATAAATCCTTCTTTCACTTTCAGCGCAACTCTTACACCAAATACTTTCCGAAAAAATAATCTTACAAAACAACAGAATGAACTTACAGAAGAGCAGGAACTCTTAGCAATTGAATCTGCAGAAGCCGCTTATGAAACAAAGGTTGTTGAACTTCAACAGAAACTTGACACTCTGCTTTGGGAAAAACAAACTGCAGAAACAAATCTTTCTATGTATGAAGATTTGGAAAAAGATATGAGCCAGTTGTATAAGCAGGGCTACATCAGCGAAACTGAATATCTTTCTACTAAGAATGATTTAAATAGTAACATAATCAAAAAGGTTTCGAACCTGATTGATTTGATTATATACAATGATGATGTGATTTCGAATTTTGTAAGTGCGAAATAGCGTCATCCCGAACTTAGGGAGCGACGGCTGAAAGCCGATAAAATGCTCCAGTGGAGCATTTTAAGCGAGTCTCCGAGCAGCTATGCTGCGAAGGTGTAGGGATCTATATTAAAGATGCTGAAACAAGTTCAGCATGACAATATATAAGGCAGGATAATATGAAAAAGAAAATTAAGATAATTTTAATCTGTGTGGCAACTCTCGCCGTAATCGGAGCCGGTCTTGTTGTCCTAAAAACAGTGCTCAGTTCTAAAGGAACAGAAAAGGTTTATTATACGGCCAATGTTGAAACCTATGAAAATATTATAGAAATTTCTGGAACTGTTGCAGCCGCTCAAGAGCAGACACTGCAGGCCCGCAGCGCAGGCACAGTAACAGCAGTTTATGTAAAGGCCGGCGACAAGGTTAAGAAAGGCGATGTAATCATTCAGCTTGATGATTCAGAACAACTTTACAATCTGGAAAAGCAGGAATACAGTATGGCTACAAAACGACTTACTGCTTCTGAACGCGAACGAAAGCTTCTGGAAACAGAACGCAACTCCCTGCTTCAGAAAGTAGAAGACCGCAAGGTTACAGCAACCTTTGACGGTATTATTGCGGATCTGGATGTTGCCGTAGGCGACTCTCTCGAAGCCAAGGACACTGTAGGAACCCTCGTAAACATTGATTACCTTACAGCAGAAGTTGAAGTTACAGAAACAGATGTTTCAAAGCTGGTTGTTGGACAAAAGGTTACTTTCACCTTCCCTGCCCTTAGCAAAAAAACTGTAGAAGGTTATGTTGTCGGCTGGCCTGCAATAGGAGAAGTTACTTCGCGCGGTGCAACCGTTGTAAAAGTAAAACTTAGAATTGATGATTACCCTGAAGCCATTCTTCCAAACTTTTCTTTTACAGGAAAAATCGAAATCAGCCCTACAGAAGAATATGTTGTTGTCTCACGCTATGCAATCGGTTATGAAAACAAAGAACCTTATGTTGTACTTGCCAAAGGTGAACAGAAAAAGTCTGTAAAAATTCAGCCTTATGGAATGGAATATGTAAAAGTTCTGGAAGGACTTGAAGGCGGCGAAGTTCTTTTGCAGCAATCAACTCCAAAACAGTCTGGAATGAACAGAAACCGCAATAGAAATCAGAGCAGCACTTCAAATAAAAATGGCGGTGGAGCTCCTGGTGGATTTCCAGGTGGTGGCTTTCCTGGCGGCCCGATGTAATCTGCAGGAGGCTTAATATGGAAACTGTTGTAAGCTTGCAGGACGTAGTCAAAACCTACGTTATGGGAGAAAACGAAGTTCATGCGCTCAGAGGAATCAGCTTTGATATTCAGCAGGGAGAGTTTGTTTCAATTATGGGACCTTCCGGCTCGGGTAAATCTACTTGTATGAATATGATTGGCTGTCTCGATCGCCCTACTTCCGGAATTGTAAAGATAAACGAGCGTGAAACTGCAAAGATGAGCGAAAAGGAACTTGCTGTATTACGAAATCAAACTGTTGGTTTTGTATTTCAGCAGTATCATCTTATTCCGGCAATGAATATTCTGGAAAACGTAATGCTTCCATTGAAATACCAAAAGATTGACCGCTCAGTAAGAATGGAAAAAGCAAAAGCAGCACTTGAAGCAGTTGGACTTGGAGAGCGAATTCATCATAAACCGCATGAACTTTCCGGAGGACAGAAACAGAGAGTTGCAATTGCACGGGCCATGGTAACTCAGCCAAAGATTCTCCTTGCTGATGAACCGACTGGTGCGCTGGATACAGAAACCGGAAAGCAGGTTATGGAAATGTTCCGCAAAATCAATAAGGAAAACAATACGACTATAATCATTGTAACACACGATCCTCGAATTGGTGAATCTACAGAACGCTGCATTCGCATACTGGACGGTCAGATAGTGACTGACTAAGGACTAAATATGTTAGAAGATTTTATTAATGCCTTCAAAAACTTTAAGAGTAATAAAACACGAACATTTCTTTCTTTGCTTGGTGTAATTATTGGTGTTGCATCGGTTATTGTAATTACAAGTATGGGAAGCAGCTCCACAAAACAGATTGAAAACACTTTTGGAAGCGCCGGGCTTGATGTTGTAAACGTAAGTGCAGGTTTTATGAGCCGCCGCGGCAGTTCTTCTTCGGTTACTTTTGATGAAGCGGCACGAACAGACTTATTTGATAATATCAAAAACATCAAAAAAATCTGGTATAAAAATACGCTTAATGTAACTATGACTTATGGGGAAACTTCCTCTTCTGTAAACTGCTCTGCCATAGAAACCGGATATCTTGAAATGTATAATCTTGAACTGGAAAAAGGCTCCTTCTTTACGGTTACTGATAACGAAGAAGGAACCCAGAAAATCATTTTGAGCCACGATACTGCTGAAAATTATTTTCCTGATGGAGATGCGGTTGGAAAACAGGTAATTCTTGTTGCAAGCAAAACTACTTTTAATTTTGAAGTAATCGGTGTTTTAAAAGAACAGACAACCGGAATGGAAAACGGTTCTGCCTTTATTCCACGCGGATTTTATGCAAAAAAAATCAAACCGAATCCGGCTGCTGCAAATATGATGGTTCAGGCAACCTCTGCAGATAAAGCGGTAACTCTCACAACAGAAATCAAAAGCTATTACACAGAAAAAACAGGTTCAGAATATTCTGTGAATGTTATGAGTATGCAGTCTATGCTTGAGCAGATGAGTGAAATTACCAGTACAATTAGTATTATGCTCAGTGCAATTGCGGCCATTTCGCTTTTGGTTGGCGGTATTGGAATTATGAATATTATGATTGTTACCGTTACCGAACGAAAGCAGGAAATAGGAATCAGAAAGGCACTTGGTGCAAGCCCCGCAGATATTCGTCAGCAGTTTTTGATTGAATCTGCAAGCATTACATTGCTTGGTGGAATTATGGGAATAATTGCGGGAATCGGAGTAAGTCTTGCGGTTGAATACGTGCAGTCAAATGCACTGATAATCAACTGGAATGCTTGTATAATTTCTTTTGTGTTCTCTGTATTTGTAGGTATCTTTTTTGGATTGAACCCGGCAAGCAGGGCTGCAAAACTGGATCCGGTTGTGGCCTTGAGTGGAGAGTAATGGATTGCTTCGCCTGCGGCTCGCAATGACAGCTTACGTCATTGCGAGGAGCCCGTATGGGCGACGTGGCAATCCATCAATATCCGTCACTCATCTCGCGGTTAGCGTCTTTCTTACAAAGTTCATCGTATACAAGAGAACGCTTGCGGAGATCTTCTTTAAGTGCTTTAGGGAACGGCATGTTTCGCCAGAAGATTCCACGAACATCTTTATCAAGGCGCTGAACACCTGTAGATTCCTTGGTCATCCAGAGAATGTAATCTTCAATAAAGAATTCCTTGAGGTCGCCTTTGAGCTTAAGCTGCTCTACGTGCTGATAGTATTGACCGGTTAGACCTTCCTCCATCCAGTAGTAAGAAGCCTTTTCCTTTGCAACCTGCCATCTTAAATCTGCAACAGCGGTAAGAACGGCAATCTTCAAATCTTTAGGATACATTGGAACAACAATTCGTCCACGGCTGGTTACACGGTTATAGCGGTCAAACGGTTCCCAGCAGAAACCACGGTCACCATAGGTTGGAACCAGCAGAACATAAGGCACAATTCTGTTTGGAATATTCTTATGAATACGATGGAAAACACCTGGGTCAAGAGACTCTATCCAGCGGAGCACATCAATTACATTTTCGCGGGTACCAGTACCACGCTCTGTACAATGGTAGAATTCACGTGTAAAAATAGGGAACTGATTACCACGGCGGCCAACGGTCATTTTTGCCATCTGACGTACAGTTTCAAATTCAATCTTAACGGCTTCGGTATCGTTTGTAGTAACAGAAGCTCCACCACCCTGATTGATTTTATCCTGAACATTGTCGTAAGTTGCCTTTGCTTCCTTGAATTCCTCAAGAACCTTAGAAAGTTCCTTATCGTTTTTAGAAAGCCGGTGTAAAAGATCTGTAATTTCAGGAAGCAGTTTTCGCTGCATTTCTGAATATCCCGCACAGTGATTCTCGAGGCCAAGAACCGGATTATGTTCACACAAATCTTCTATATTACGTTTAAGCTCTACTTCGAGCATGCGTCGTTCATTTTCTTTGATTCCAAGAATATTTTCTGCATTCTGAAGTTTACCAGAGTTTTTTGCCTGTAACTGCATGAGACGTGACTGTTCTGCAGAAGCTGCCTGATCTGGTGTCATATTTGCAGTACGAACCTGTTTTTTTTCATCAGTTGCAGAATTATTCATTCGGCCGGATGCAATTTCCTTGAACCATTCGTCAACATACATAATTGGTTCTGCTTCACGGTTTTCAAAGAAAATCTTAGAAAAGAATTCTTTTGTTTCCTGTTTAAAAAGTGACGGAAGAAGAACACCAAAACGAACAAGCATCTTTTTTGGCATTGGAGTGTCCGGATACCCCATTTTTCCAACCATGCCACGAAGAAGCTCCCAGTATGCGGTTACAATCTGCTGACGGTAAACAGCACGATCTTTAGGGTCCTGGCAGGTAAGATATTTTGAAAGTACCTGATGAACACGCTGTGCCGACTGATTTTCGCCTGTAAGACAGGTTTTATAATATTTTGTATCGTTATAAACCTCAGATGGAGTGTCCATAACAAATTTTTCGATTGGGGCAAATTCCTTTTTGCTCAAATCTACATCGTGAACAGATTTATTTGCATTAGAAGAAGATGATGAACTGGTACTACCAGCTGAGCTGCCGTCAGAAGAAGTATCAAAAGAAAAAGCTTCTGTTTCAACAGGACCATCACCAGCGGGCGCACTACCACCAGACTGAGACAAAAGTGCCGCAATTTCAGGATCCAAACCATCACTCATAAAACATCTCCTATAGTATTTCATTATTATAAGGCATAATACCTAGATTCGCAAGATTTTACGCCGATGTATATTGCATAAAAATATAAAATACTATAGTATATCACTCACCAACGGGGAATTAGCTCAGTTGGCTCAGAGCATCGGATTTGCATTCCGAGGGTCAGGGGTTCGAGTCCCCTATTCTCCACTATCCTGAAGGTTTTCGCCTTCAGGATTTTTTTTTAACTTCTCCCCTCAAAATCAATTTTAAACAATTCGACAAATCTATAAAAAGCGCGGTGCCGATATTGACGCGATACTTTTTTTTTTGTATGGTGTTTTTAGGATAAGAGATTTATCCTAAGGAGATTATAATGAAAAAACTAACTTTTTTGGGAACTATGCTTCTTGCCGCAGCTTTGATTTTTACAGGTTGTAAAGATCCAAAGGATGAAACTAACGAGTTTTCTGATTGTTCAGAAACAGTAACAGCAGTTGAACTTTCTGAAGGAACATGGACCCTAAAGCAAACTGAAACTATGCCAGCAGGTAAAACGGATTTAGTTATTACCGCTACTGTTGATGCCGAAGGAAATTATACATTCACTTCTTTAACACAAACAATAGATGGAACTATTCCTGCGGAATATAGAGCAGAGTGGGATGCAATGAGCGAAGATGAGAAGAAAGCATTCGCAGGAGAGGGCGCCCCAGAAGGTGCACAAATTACTATAAATGGATACAATGTAAAAATGGTTGCACAGATTACAGATGCCTCTCAACTGGCAATGTATAAATCTATGTTTGACCTTGACGAGCTTGCTGATGCAGTTGAAGATGGCTCCGCAACTATCAAAACAAATAGTGACAAAACAAAATATGTTATCACAGTTACTGATGAAGATGGTGAAACATCTACAACCTACCTCAACAAGAACTAATTTTGTTAGACTTGATTGAAAAAAGGCCGCTCTACGTTTGCAGAGCGGCCTTTTTTTATCTTATATTTTCTTCCCGGTAGTGAGTTCCAGGGCTTTTGCGCGGACGGCTTTGTACAGTTCATCCGGGTTATTTTGATTTTCGGTTATCAGGCGAACGAAGACTGAACCTGCTACTATTGCTTCTACGGAATCTGCCAGGGCTCTTGCCTGTTCTCCATTTGAAATACCAAATCCGCCGTAGATTTTTGAGCCGCCTTCACCCACTGCTTTCAAAAACTGCAAAGTATTATCATCTATCTTTGTATTTGTGCCGGTAATGCCTGTACGCAGTGCTGCATAAATATAAGGAAAGTTTGAATTGGCAAGTTTTGCCAGGCGTTCCTTTGACATGCTTGGGGCAGCTACTGGAATATTTACCATTCCGTTTTTTTGACACGCCTGAGTAAGTCCTTCATCATAATCAAAAGGCAAATCTGGAATAATCATTCCATTTACTCCGGCTGCAGCGGCATGTTTACAGAAGTTCTCTACGCCAGGAGTATAAACGAGAGAGCCATAACTCATCAGATAGATTTTTACATTCGGAAACTCTTTGTGGAGTTTTGCAATAAAAGCAAGTCCATCTGCCGTACGATAGCCACGCTGCAAAACTTTTGTACAGGCTGTCTGAATTGCCGGCCCATCTGCACTAGGGTCAGAAAATGGCAGCTGAATTTCGAGAATATCTGCACCTCCGTCTACTAGTGCACGGGCTGCTGTAAAAGAAAGCTCTTCTGTAGGATAGCCGGCAACAAGGTGACTCATTAAACTTATTTTACTCATTTTGTTTCTCCCATGATTTTTGCATTATGAATGTCTGTATCACTTTCCAGGCGGTCGATTTCTGCATGAAGGAAGGCCAGCCATTCGTCGCGGCGGAATACCGGACAGGTAATGAATACATCTTTATCTCCACGGCCACTCATGTTTACAATAATGGCTTTGTCCTTTGGCAGCGTTGGAGCAAGTTTAATTGCTTCAGCTCCTGCATGCGCACTTTCCATTGCAAAAAGAACGCCTTCGTTTCGGGCAAAAAACTTTACGGCATTGAGAGCTTCATCATCTCGTGCATAAGTAAATTCTACACGGCCCTGGCGGCCAAGAGTTGCAAGCTGCGGTCCGATTCCACAATAATCAAGTCCGGCAGAAATTGAACGGGTTTGAAGAGTCTGTCCATCTTCATCCAGAAGGAAGCGTGATTTATAGCCGTGCATAATTCCGTCACGGGCAGCCTTTCCGCTCATACGTACAGCGTTCTGCCCTATTCCATCACCAATACCACCTGCTTCTACACCAATAAGACGAGGATTTGCTTTGTCGATAAACGGGGCAAAAAATCCGATTGAGTTTGAACCGCCGCCAACACAGGCTATCATTGCGGCAACATCAAGATTACGCTCTGCAGCCTGGCGTTCTACTTCGCGACCTATTACACTCTGAAACTCACGAACCATATCTGGAAATGGAGCCGGGCCAAGTGCACTTCCTAAAACATAATGAGTACTATCCGGATTTGCAGCCCAGTCGCGCATTGCTTCGTTTACAGCATCTTTGAGAGTGCGGCTTCCGGAGGTTACCGGGTGAACTTTTGCACCGTAGAGTTCCATAGCAGCAACGTTAGGCTGCTGACGGCGCACGTCGACCTCACCCATGTAAACGGTACAGTCAAGGCCAAGCTTTGCACAAGCGGCAGCTGTTGCAACTCCATGCTGCCCCGCTCCTGTTTCTGCAATGATACGTTTTTTGCCCATACGTTTTGCAAGAAGGCACTGCCCTATTGCATTATTGATTTTATGAGCACCAGTATTTGCAAGGCCTTCGAGCTTGATGTAAATCTGTGCACCGCCGAGAAGCTTTGTTGCAGTTTCGGCAAAAAGCAATGGTGTTTCGCGGCCAATATAATCACGCTGAATTGTTTCGAGTTCTTTTATAAAATCTGGATCTTTGATTGCCTCGCTGAAAGCAATTTCAAGCTCGTCCAGCGGGCGACGCAAAACTTCGGCAACATACTTTCCACCGAAGTTATCGAAAAATCCGTTATCTGAATGTGTCATTTTATTATCTCCATTTGTAAGTCATTCCGAACTTGTTTCGGAATCTTTTTTTATAGATCCTGAAACAAGTTCAGGATGACGCGTATTTTATTATGATTCTTGATTCCAGGATTGTCGGGATCTTCGGCTCCGCTGGAAATGTCTATTAGTTCCGGCTGAAAGCGTGTTACTAGCTCTGCAGCATTTTCCGGAGTGATGCCTCCAGCAAGCCAGAGCTTGTGATTCGTGTCATAGTTTTGTGCTTTTGAATCCTGCAGGAAACGAGGTTCTCCCATAAGAAAAAGCTTTTCTGCTGCTTCTTTTAAATTGCCCGATTTTTCTGTAATTGCAAAATAATGAGGCAGTTCCAGAAAGCGATGAGGAACTTTTTCATAAGGAATTCCGTGGAGCTGAAGACAGTCCAGATGTCCTTCTTCTACATAACGGGCTGCAGTTTCTGCTTCCATAGAATCCGGATCTGTAATGACAGCAACTTTTTTTGCCTTAACTTTTTTTAGTGACGGAAGGATTTTTTCGAATCTTTCGCTGCAAACGTTACGGGCAAAACCTGCTGCAAAAATAAAGCCCACAAAAGCGGCTCCTAGTGAATCTGCAAAAAGAACGTCTTCTGAGCGGGTAAGTCCGCAGATTTTTATTAAAGGGGATGCTGAAACAAGTTCAGCATGACATTCTGATTTAGTATGACATTGAGATTCGGCGTGTCGATTCCAGAATCCGGCATTCTTTGTTGGTACTGCACTTACAAACGAATTTACCAGTTCTGTGCGAAGCCCTGGATTTTTTGCGGCTGCTTCACCAAGAAGCATTCCGGTAAAACCAAGGCTTCCGGCAAAACGTGCGGCTTCTGGTGTTCTGATTCCACTTTCAAAAATAACGCGGGCATCATCACTTAGTACCGCACGGATTTTATTAAGCATTGCACACGGCTTGAGTAAATCGATTTTGAAGGTTGCAAGGTCGCGGCTGTTTACGCCACAGACAATAAACTCGTGATCTACAGAAGCGGCAACTGCAGCGAGTTTTTGAATATCTTCCTCGCTGCGAACCTCAATCAATGATGTCATTTTATGAGCCGCAGCAGCTTTTGCCATTTCTATAATTACCGGCTTCTCAAGAATGCGGGCAATGAGAAGAACAGCATCGGCTCCAGCACGGTAAGCCACTTCTACTTCTTCTGCTGTCAAAAGAAAATCTTTACGTAAAACAGCAGTGTCAGGAACTGCTTCGCAAACTGCCATTAAGTCACCGAGAGTCCCCTTAAAATAATTTGTCTCGGTTAGGCAGCTGATGGCCACCGCGCCGGCACTTGCATAGGAACAGGCAGTTTCTGCGGAATTCAAATCTGGTGCAATGTCTCCCTTACTTGGAGAGGCACGCTTTACTTCGAGAATTACGCCTTTTTGCATGAGAAAAGGATGAACAGGACGCTGGCGTTTTTCTGGAATTTTGAAACCAAAGGTAACACCAAGGCAGGCTATATCTTCTTTTCTTTTTTCTACTATGGTTGTAAGAATATCAGTCATTATGCAACTAACTCTCCACTCACTCGCTGAATTTCCTGAAGCTTGGCAAGGCTGCTTCCACTTGCAATTGCGGCAAGAGCCATATCGTAACCGTCCTTGAGGGTTTTAGCTTTACCGCTCAAATAAAGTACGGCTCCTGCATTTAATCCAACTGCAGCACGAATTGTCTTGCGGCCACCACCATTAAGAACTTCCATTGCAAGCTTAGCATTGTCTGCACCAGTTCCACCCTCGAGTTCTTCTTCGCTGGCGCCTGTGATTCCAAACTTTGAAGGATCAATTACATAGCGATATTCTTTGCCATCTTCATTAATCTGGAATACATCTGTCGGCTGGCATGGAGAAATCTCGTCAAATCCATCGCGGCTATGAATTACCATAACGCGTTTAGCACCAAGAGCCTTTGCTGCATGTGCATAATCTTCCATCAAATCTTTGCTATATACACCGAGCACCTCATACTCTGCACCTGCCGGATTCAAGAGTGGGCCAAGTACATTGAAAATTGTTTTTATTCCCAAGGCCTTACGAACTGGGGCTGCAAAACGCATTGCCGAATGATAGACAGGTGCCATTAAAAATCCAAATCCGGTCTGTTGAACAAGGCTCGCAGTTTTATCTGGTTCTGCCATTATTTTAATTCCGAGATTTTCAAAAAAGTCTGCTGCTCCACTTTTTGATGAAACGGCTCTGTTTCCATGTTTTGCAACCGGCTGGCCACAGCTTGCTGCAACAAGGGCTGACATTGAAGAAATATTAAAGCTTCCTTTTCCATCTCCACCAGTACCTACAATTTCAGCAAGTCCATTTCCTGTTTTTTCTGATGATTTGTTTAATGGGAATGGTGTCTTTTTACTCAGAAGCGCAGACGCACAACCTGCCATTTCTTCTGCAGTAGGTAAGCCGCGGGCAGCCATTGCTGTAAGAATAGAAGCAGTTGCTTTTTCGTCCATTGTACCGTCGGTAAGATTTTCCATAAAGAAAGAAGCCTGTTCGCGGTTTAATGGTTTTCTTTCGTCAATCAACTGTTTTAAATATTCTGAAACCGGAAGATTATCACGGCGATAATTTAAGAAGGCTTTAAACAACTCCTGACATGCATTGCTTGCAATTGATTCCGGATGAAACTGTACACCTTCTATTGGCATTGTCTTGTGACGGATTCCCATAATATCTCCGTCTTTTGCACGCGCTGTAACTTCAAAATCAGAGGGCAAAGTGGCCTCATCAATAACTAACGAATGGTAGCGTGTAAATTTCATACTCCTACCAATCGTTCGGAATATTCCACGGCCATCAAGCTCAATATCTTCTACAATTCCGTGCTTAATGAATTTTGCACCTACGATTTTTGCACCAAAGGCCTCTCCAATTGACTGATGCCCAAGGCAGATTCCAAGGATTGGGATTTTTCCGGCAAAGTAGCGGATTGCTGGAACGCTAACTCCGGCAGTACCTGGATTTCCAGGACCCGGTGAAACAATCAATTTTGAAGGCTTCATTTCAGCAAGCTGCTCTACGGTAGCTTCGTCATTTCTTACAATCTTTATTTCTTCTTTTGTTGCACACTCAAGTGCCTGAACTACATTAAATGTAAAACTGTCATAATTGTCGATTACTAAAATCATAATATTTCTCCTTTGTGTCATTCCGAACTTGTTTCGGAATCTCATTATCAGATGCTGAATCAAGTTCAGCATGACTTAGATTTTTTGCTTATTTTGTAAGCGTATCAATAAGTGCGCCGAGCTTTTCGCAGGTTTCGGTGAACTCACGCTCTGGTTCGGAATCATAAACTATTCCGCCACCGGCCTGCAGGTTCCAGACTTTTCCCTGTCGTAATGCACAACGAATTGAAATGCAGAAATCAAGGTCTCCGCTTGGCTGAATGTAACCGACTGCACCCGCATAGAAACGACGCTTTGTTTTTTCAAGGCCGCTCAAAATCTGCATGGCATTGATTTTTGGTGCACCGCTTACTGTACCTGCCGGAAATGATGCTCTTAAAACCTGGATAGGTTTTACTCCTTCACGGACTTTTCCTTCGGTTGTACTTACAAGATGAATAACATGACTGAAAAGCTCGCATTCCATATACTGCGAAACTTCTACGCTGCCCCGCTCGCAAACGCGGCCAAGGTCATTTCTTGCAAGATCTACAAGCATAAGATGTTCTGCCTGTTCCTTTGGATTATTCTGAAGTTCCAGCTTGAGTTTTTCGTCTTCTGCTTCTGATTTTCCACGGCGGATAGTTCCTGCTATCGGATGAATTACAGCCTTACCTTTGCGAACGCGAACAAGACTTTCTGGCGAAGCTCCGGTAAACTGGAAATCACCAAAATCAATATAGAAAAGATATGGAGAAGGATTTACTTTGCGAAGTTTTCCATAAACTGCAAGTGCATCTGCCTCACACTCTATCTGTACGCGACGACTAGGTACTGCCTGAATCAAATCACCGGCAATAATGTGTTTTTTGAGGGCTGTAACTTTCTGAATGTATTCTGTCTTACTTGCTTCCATGTCTGTAAGCATTTTGTATTTAAAGCTCTGGTTATCTTCTTCAACATAAGAAAAATCCATGTCATTCAGGCGTTTGAGAATACGATCCATTGCAGCATTCAAATCTATCTGATGTTCGTTGTAGTTCAAGCCGAAAATATGAAGTTCTTCTGTAAAATGATCAAAGATTATGTAGATATGTCCGGTGATAAAAAGGCTTTCCGGAATATTCAAATCATCCTTCTGCTCAAAGAAACGGATATTGTCGCAGTGCTTTGCAAGCTCGTAGCTGAGGTAGCCGAGTCCACTGGCTGGAAGAGGAAGCTCGCACAAAGGTCCCGGAGGAAGAATATTCTGACGGGCAATATATAAAAGTGCATCCAGAATGTCAGGAGTCTTTTCGCGACCAAGAGCATCGAGACTCTTTTCTCCTTCCATTGCTTTTTCCATATCAAAAGGAACTTCGTTTCCTTCTACAATCAGGGAAATCTTTTCTTCATCCTGCTTGATTTTGAACGCTTCTTCTGTCATCAAAATAGAATAACGTTCGCGGCCTTTTGCAAAGCTTGCAGATTCCAGAATCGCCGTAGTACCAATTTTCTTTGCAAGAAGATAAGGAGTATAGCGAGAGTTGGAAATGCACTTGTAAATCAAATCCATTCGAGTTTTCATTTTTACCTCCGATATTTTTACATACCATAAAAAACTGTCCTGTTACTATTTATAGTAACGTTTCTATATGTAGTAACAATACAGTGAGTTACTGTTTCTGTCAATAGAAACAGTAATAATTATTTGTTATTTTTATCAGAATTGATTTGTTAGCGGGAAGATTTATAGCATAAAGGGTACTCTTATCTGAACAGTCAGACTTAGATTATGTAGTTATACTCTGCTAAAAACGCCGTACATCACATTTGTGGTGTACGGCGTTTTTTTTTTATTTCAGGAATGTATTTATAAGATTCTCTATATGTTTTGTGTTGAGCGGAAAATCGGTAGTTTCGGTGGAGATTATCAGGCTTTGGCCTGGGTGGATGTCATTTTGGTTGTAAGTCTGGAGTTTTTGAACGACTTTTGCTGAGTAGTCAGGGTCGTCCATGAGGCCAAAGTGTTCCCAGATGAACTCCTGGCGGGTACGGAGATTGAGGCAGAGAAAGTCGGGGTGGACGATGAGTGTGTTGGTGCTGGATGTGGTAAGTTCTCGGGATTTTGTGGCACGGCTAGAATTACTAAGGTCTCGGGAAACGGGGGCGCGGCCGCCGATTTTGAGTGTAAGTGGAAATTCGTAGTGGTACGGAACGCCCAGCCGGTTGAGGGTGTCGGCGATTATTACTTCGGACTTGGAACGGACACGTTCGCCACGGGCGGTGTAAAGCTCGGGCGCATCCGGCTGGAAGGGCTTGGGCTTGTATTTTTGAGAGAGCCATGCGGCGGCGTATTCTTCGTCCGAGAGGGTTGCGGTGGTTACGAGGGCGCGGCATTCCGGTTTTACCAGCTCTAGGACATTAAAGGGAATTTCGCGTCCCAGTGAGTTTTTCTGGATTTGAGTGAGAGCAGCCTGTAAAAGAGCAAGTTCCTTTTTTATTGCCGGCAGGAGTTTGATATTATAGGCTTTTTGTGCAAGCTTCTGCGCAAGATCTCTATGAGCAGAGTCCAGGTAGCGCCCGTTATTTCCATCATTATTTGTCTTGTGATAATACTGAACCGCACCGTGCGACTTTGAAACCCGCAGACTTCCTTCGGGCGCTTTTTTAAGTGCCTTCTCCTTTATTGCAAGGAGTGTCTCCAGCTGCCCTATTCTTTCCTGCAGTTGTGCAGCGATTTGCGAGGGCGGCAACTGCTCTATTACCTGATTTGTGAACTTCATTGCCTATAGGGTAATACAGGATGTACCACTTTGCAAGAAAATTCGACGTGTTTACGGATTTTTACAACATATTTTGACAAGAAAATCCGTAAAATAGGCAGATTTCTGGTAATTTTCGGCTTTTTTTAGGCTGATTACTTTCAAATTGAAGTAAATTCTCCGAGTTTTTTACCTTTTTAATAGAATTTTACGGATTTTTCCACGTTTTCACATTCGAAATATCCGTAAAAGCCCGTTTTATGAATCGGGGAAGCCTCAGAGGAGTGGCCCAGGCAAGCACATTATAAATTATTCAGGAGATGCTGGCGCGAGGGAGCGGGGGCAAAAGGTCGGGAGCCATTTTCACAGGAAAGCCCAGGACTTCCGCATTTTTACACTTGATTTATAAAATCTGATGAACGGAGCGGGAATGGGGGGGCAGACTGACTCTTGACGTATTTGGCGATTAGCCTTAAAAAGAATCTGAGGATTTTCGCTTGCGAAAACCACAAGATTCTTACAAAAAAAACGGAAAGCGAGCATGTCCGTTCCACATTACCGCGGGAGTTCATCAGATTTTATCACGATTCATTTTATTATGCGGAAGCCCGTAAAGCCCTTGGAGGTATATTTACGTCTTTGAGCTATCTTCGACCTCGTTGTAAAAAATCGGGATTTTCTATATATTGGTAGTGCATTTAATTTTTGAACAATGCGTTAGGGACTGGAGCCACGAGCGGCGTAGCCGCGAGGCCACTGGACTGAGCGGAGCGCACGGCCGAAAGGACGGGCGCGGAGCGAGGGAAGCGGCTGGAGCGAAAGCGGAATGGCAGAAGCCCCGACCGGCCGGCGCGGAGTGCGAAGCACGGAGCGGTGGCCGGGAACGCCCTGGTCATCAAACTGACCTACCGAGTTTTCTTCGAAAACTCGCACAATACTTTGTGTATTATTTTATAGGAGATTAAATATATGGCAGACACAATGCATGCATTGGAAAAGAACCCTAAATGGAAGGGGCGTCGTGGTCCTGTTGTCCTGGTTATTATGGACGGCGTTGGATATGGTAAGTATGAAGAGGGAGATGCGGTTAAGGCTTCTAAGATGAAGTACCTGGACTGGTTTACTGCTAACTGCCCTCACACTAAGCTCAAGGCTCACGGAACTGCTGTTGGTCTTCCTACTGATGATGATATGGGTAACTCTGAGGTTGGTCACAACGCTATGGGTTGCGGCCGCGTTTTTGCTCAGGGTGCTAAGCTTGTTGGTGAATCTATTGCTTCTGGCAGCATGTTTGAAGGCGCTGTATGGAAGAAGCTTGTAAAGAATGTTCAGGACAAGGGAACTACTTTCCATCTTATTGGTCTTGTTTCTGATGGTAACGTTCACTCTCACATTGACCACCTTAAGGCTATGATTACTCAGGCTCACAAGGAAGGTGTAAAGACTCTCCGCGTTCACGCTCTTCTGGACGGACGCGATGTTCCACCTACTTCCGCCCTTGAATATTTTGAACCACTTGAAAAATTCCTTGCTGACTTCAGCGATGTTGATTACCAGATTGCTTCTGGTGGTGGACGTATGTACATCACTATGGACCGCTATGGTGCAGACTGGAGCATGGTAGAGCGCGGATGGCACGCTCACGTTCTGGCTGACGGTCGTCAGTTTGCAAGCGCTACAGAAGCTATCAAGACTTACCGCAGTGAAAATGCCGGCCTCCTGGACCAGGATATGCACGAGTTTGTAATCGCTAAGGACGGAAAGCCTGTTGGACCTATCGTTGACGGCGACTCTGTAATCTTCTTCAACTTCCGTGGTGACCGCTCTCTTGAAATTACTGCTGCTTTCGAAGAAGATAACTTTACTCACTTTGACCGCGTACGCCGCCCTGCTGTTGAATATGCAGGTATGATGGAATACGATGGCGATAACCACAAGCCGGCTCAGTTCCTTGTAAACCCACCAAGCATTGACCGCACAATGGGTGAATATCTTACAAAGACTGGCGTTCATCTTATGGCAATTTCTGAGACTCAGAAATATGGTCACGTTACTTACTTCTTCAACGGTAACCGCCCTGGTGAATTCGACAAGAATCTTGAAACATATATTGAAGTTCCATCTGATGTTGTTCCTTTCGAGCAGCGCCCATGGATGAAGTGTGCAGAAATTACTGACAAGGTAATTGAAGCTATTGAAAGCGGAAAATATGACCACATCCGTCTTAACTACCCTAACGGCGATATGGTTGGACACACTGGTGTATTCAACGCTGTTGTATGTTCTATGGAAGGAATGGACCTTCAGCTTGGCCGTCTTAAGGCAGCAATTGAAAAGGCAGGCGGTATTCTCTGTCTTACAGCCGACCACGGAAACTCAGACGATATGTACGAGCACAAGAAGGACGGCTCTGTTGCTATGGGCGCTGACGGCGAACCAAAGCCAAAGACTTCTCACTCATTGAACCCGGTTCCTGGTATCATCTACGACCCAGAGTATAAGGGCGAGTATGATCTCGAGCTCAACAGCGGTCTTGGTATTTCTTCTTGGCCTGCAACATTGATGATGCTCATGGGATTTGTGCCACCTACAGATTATGACAAGAGTATGATCAACTTAAAATAGTGCTCAACCTGACAAAGTAAGCTTTGCAGGTTAGCACCATCATCTGAGGACGGCTCTTTCGAGCCGCCTCAGAAACTAGATTCAAGCTGACAGTCCTTCGGACTGCAGCTTAATCCATAGGGTATAAAAAACGGTGGCTTTGCCCCCGTTTTTTTTATATCTCGTGAACTGTAGAACTATAATATGCTTCGAGTAATGTCCTGCACTCAATAAACGCCTTACCAATTACCGGGTCAAAATGTTTTCCTAAATCATTCTGAATAATTTCAAACGCTTCATCAAAAGATTTTGCATCTTTATAGCAACGCTTACTAACCAGAGCATCAAAAACATCAGCTAAAGCCATTATGCGGGCTTCGAGTGGAATTTCTTCGCCTTTTAAATGTTCAGGATAGCCTTCTCCATTCCATTTCTCGTGATGATAATGTGCTACATTTACTGCAATACGTTCAAAGTCTTTATCCTGAGTATCGTGCAGAATCTTTTTTACAATTTTTGCACCTTCGGCAGCATGCTTTTTCATTTCTTCATATTCTGCAGGACTAAACTTACCAGGCTTGCGCAAAATTGAATCATCAACTGAAATCTTTCCTAAATCGTGCATAGGGGCTGCTTTTATTAAAAGTTTGCAGAAGTTCGAAGTAATCTGTGGAAGTATTTTATTTTTCAAAAGTTCATCAGCAAAAATCTGAATGCAGTCGCTGGTACGCAGAATGTGACCACCTGTACTGTTGTCGCGGCTTTCTACCATAATGGCCATGCCTTTTATAATTGAATCCTGCATATCAGTTACCTGGCGGGTCTTTTCTCCAACAAGGCGGGTGAGCTCTTTGTTATAAGTATTAATACCCTTAATGTAATTCTGCTGCTCGGTATCGTCACGAAGTTCAATCAGATAACCTACTTTGCCGAATTTTGAGGCAATGGGATGAATGGTTGCAATGACCGCTCTTTCATCTGTAAGAATCCTGAAATCTTTATTACAATTTTCATCCCAGTTCCAGTTTTCATCTTTATAATGAAGTCCCTCATAAATCTGTTTGCAGGAAGCAGGAATTGTACTGTCTATGGAAATATCAGCTAATTCCGGAAAAATACAAACAGCAAAATCATCACAACCAAGAAAGCGCTTTTTGCTGTCAAACGCAATGTAGCCATAACCATCGCGTGAATTGTAAACTGACATAAGATTTCCCGGAATATCATAAATGCTTGCACGGGAAGAAATGTACATGAAAAAAGTTTCCATGCTTACATAGATAAAAGGCATAAGGTTGATTGATGCGCCGAATGCCAGTGGAATAACATATAATAAGGTTCCGCAAATGAGTACACAAAGCAGAATCTTAAGTCCAGTTTTTGAAACACGTCTTTTGGTAAGAATAGTATGGATTACAATACCAATTGCAGACAGATTGATAACTGCAAGGTACACCATATAAAAAAGCATCACAGGCCCCATAGAATATTTTACGAGACTAATTCCATGTTCCTGAACCATATAGGGATGATCAAAAAATAAATTTGTGTCTCTGGTTGTTGCAAATATGATGCTTATAATAACTGAAACTGCAAGAAGAGTAAGCCTTAGCGGAATATAAAATTTTTTACCGCACATATCAACTACAACAACAAGCATGAACATGATTGTAAAAATGCTGCCGATATAAGAAAGTAAATCTCCACACATGGCCGCTTCAAGCGATGAAGCAAATGTTAGCATTGAATAACCAAAATTTGAAATTATTGTCGTAACAAACAAAATCAGATAATTCTTGTTTATTTTATTTGAGGTAATTTCAAAATAAATGCAGAGTTCTATAAAGGAGAGAAAAAAAACTGCCAGATATAATATCTTCAATGCCATAACAAATATTATACTCCCGTTTATTGCGAAAACCAATTTTTTTATTACAGTTTTTTTATTCTATAAAAATCGCATTATATGATATAATCAGTTATATGAAACGAAAGCTATTCTTTATTATTCCTGCGGCTGTGATTGGGATTCCGGTTTTAGCAGTTGCATTATTGTTTCTCTTTTTGACAATTGTTGAATACAGACCTAAGACGATTGAAGACGTACCTTTTACAAGTGAAAAAGGCATGCTGTTACGGGGAACTCCTGTTTCTATTATGAGCTGGAACCTTGGTTTTGCTGGACTTGGAAAGGATGAAGATTTTTTTATGGATGGCGGTAAAAAGAGCCTTCCAGATTCTAAAGCTGTAGTTGAAAATTATTTTTCTGGAATCAAAGAAACAATTGGAACCTACCCTGCTGACATTCTTTTTGCTCAGGAAATTGATATAAAATCAAAACGTAGTTTTAATATTAATCAGGTTGAAGCGCTTAAGGATTTTACAGGAAAAGGAAGATCATTTGCGTACAACTATAATTGTGTTTTTGTGCCGATTCCCTTCCCTCCTCTTGGGCGTATTAAAAGTGGTGTCGCAACTTATACAGGCTTTGAAGTAATTTCTTCACAGCGGCGCTCACTGCCGGTTCCATTTAAGTGGCCGCTTAGAGTTGCAAATCTAAAACGCTGCATTCTTGTTTCTCGTATTCCGGTTTATGAAAACGGCGGAGATTCCGGACATGAGCTTGTTCTTGCAAATTTCCATCTTGAAGCTTATGACAGCGGTGAAGGAAAAATTGCACAGACAAAAGCCCTCACTGATTTTATTGAAAGCGAATATGAAAAGGGAAATTATGTAATTGCGGGCGGAGACTTTAACCAGAAGTTTCCAGGTTCAGAAGCTTACCCTGTAATCAGCCCTGATGGATGGGTTCCAGGCGAACTGGATGCAAACATGCTGAAAGACGGCTGGGCATTTGTTTATGATGATTCAATGCCGACCTGTCGTTCTCTTGAAGCTCCTTACAATGATGAAAATGCAAAAGCGCATAACTGGCAATATTATGTAATAGACGGATTTATAATTTCACCGAACATTAAAAAGATTTCTATGAACGTAATTGATTTGGATTTTCAGAACTCTGATCATAACCCTGTTTACATGACTTTTGAGCTTAAATAATTATGGAAGAAAATGAAAAAAATCGCGCCGGCCGAAACAGGACTATTGTACTAGCCGAAGAAGAAAAAGAAAGACTCAGTCAAAACCTGATTATTGTGGGTGATTCCCCGGTCAAGCCGGAAAATGACATGTCCGCCAATGCTCAGTTTGATTATCTTGATAAAACAATTAATTCAGATTTATTAACTGCTCTCCCGCTTTTGCCGGATAGCTTTGCTGATTTGATAATTATTGACCCGCCGTATAACCTGACAAAAAATTTTGGCGGCAAGATATTTAACGAAAGAAAGGATGATGCTTACGAAGAATATCTTGAGACCTGGTTTCCGCAGGTGTGCTGTAAGCTCAAGCCAAACGGCTCGCTTTATATGTGCGGCGACTGGAAGTGTACTGCTGCCTTGCAACGGGTAATAGAAAAGGAACTTACAATTTTGAACCGCATTACCTGGCAAAGAGAAAAAGGCCGCGGCGCAAAAGCAAACTGGAAAAACGGAATGGAAGATATCTGGTTTGCGGTAAAAAATCCTGCTGATTATTATTTTAATCTGGATGCTGTAAAAATTAAACGGCGCGTAATTGCACCATACCGTGAAGGCGGTAAAGGTGGAAAACCAAAGGATTGGGAAGAAACTGATGACGGAAATTTCCGCCTAACCTGCCCTTCAAATTTTTGGGATGATATTAGCGTGCCGTTCTGGTCTATGCCGGAAAATACAGACCACCCGACACAAAAGCCGGAAAAGCTTTATGCAAAATTGATTCTCGCCTCATCTAAACCTGGTGATGTTGTTTTTGACCCTTTTCTTGGCAGCGGTACAGCGAGTGTTGTTGCAAAAAAACTGGGGCGACACTGGTGTGGAATTGAACTCTCTGAAGAATACTGTCTGCTTGCAGAAAAGCGACTGGAAATGTCTGATACAGAAAAATCGATTCAAGGCTACAAAGACGGTGTATTCTGGGAACGCAATACTGCGAGTCTTCAGAAAAAAAATTAAGAAACAAATCCAACTCTATGAGAAAGTGCTCAAAGCCGGAAAAATATATTTACCTCATAATGAATAAACCGTGCGGTTATGTGTGCTCGGCAGTTTCTGATTCACATAAAACAGTATATGAGCTTCTAACGCCGGATTTACAGGAGCTGGTAATAAATGCACCGAGAGGGTGCAGACTGCACACCGTTGGTCGTTTAGATTGTGATACCAGCGGGCTCTTACTGCTGACCAATGACGGAAAGTTTTCGCACAGAATAACCTCTTCGGTGGTTTCGACAGGCTCAACCACCGGGAGTGCAGTTACAAAGACTTACCGTGCTACTCTTTTGAATTCTGTATCCCCGGAAAATCAAAAATTATACATAAATCGTGCTGCTGCAGGACTTAAACTTCCGCCTGAAAAAAAATATGGCGAACAGCTTGCACTGCCCGCCATATTAGAATTTGAATCTTCATACATCTGCAAAGTCACAGTACACGAAGGAAAGTTTCACGAAGTGCGCCGCATTTTCCGCGCACTTGGAAATGAAGTTACAAAACTCGAACGCATTGCAATAGGCAAGTTGTCATTGCAGAAAGACCTTGAACCGGGGCAATGGAGACAGCTTACAGATAATGAAAAAGAATTACTTATGATCTTTTAAGTACTGCTTGTATTCTTTTGAAATTTTAATAAATACCTTTTCATCTTCATTATTTTCTACAAGCCAGTTGCTGAAATAATCATATCTTTCTAAAACATCTTCTGGAATTTCAATATCTAATTCATTCTGAATAGTCAGCATATCTCTAAAAGCCATTAAACGTCTTATAAACATTAAATAATAGATATACTGAGGATTATTCCATCCATAAGTAGATTTTCCCATATAATCACCCTTTTGAATTGCAGTGTTGCTTTCATTTATATAGGAATACATATATCTGACATCTTTCGAAAAGTCTGTAAAACCACCATAAATTGAGCAGGAATCAAAAACTCCCCCCAGACAGGCAAAGCTCTCAAAGAAAACTCTTTTATCATTATTTTCTTCGCTTCCATCTTTAGTTATATAAATAAAGTCAGAAGTTTCCTCATTCTTATAAAGAACTGTAGTTCCTTTCTCATAAGTTTTTGTCAGATTATAAGTTTCTATCAGTTTAGCCAGTTTTTTAGGATGATAAATATCTGAAGATTTCCATTTTGCACCAGCGGCAAAAAGACAAGATGTTAGCATTAAAATACTAACCAATGAAATTAACTTTTTCATAAATTACTCCAATTATTTTGTTATTAATTTATTTTATCATAGGATTCATTTATTGTCGAAAAAAAAGTTTTGTTATATTTTCATCAACAAGATTACTTAGTGCTTCCGGTGTTATGCCCCGAACTTCGGCTGCAAAGTTGTAGACATGTTCTACATTTACCGGGGTATTTACAGTGCCACGTAGAGGCACCGGAGCAAGATATGGTGCATCGGTTTCGCACAAAAATCTGTCTGATGGAACAAAGCGCAGCAGATTTTTCACCGCCTCGAGTTTTGCTTTTTTATTGTAAGTGATTGCACCTCCAAACGCGATGTACCAGCCACGGTCTAAAAAGGCCCGGGCTTCGTCAATTCCATAACTGTAGCAGTGAATGATTCCGTTATCGTAACCTACATTTTTTAAGCAGTCCATTGTGTCTTCAAAACCATCGCGGCTATGGACAATAACTGGCAGGCTGAGTTCTCTGGCAAGTTCAAGATGAGCTTCAAAAAGTTCCCTTTCCCCCCGGTAGGTCTGCTCATCAAAATCTGATTCACAACGTCCGTCTTCTCCGCTCGGATTCCAGTGATGGTCTATGCCGCACTCGCCTACTGCAACAATTCTTCTATGTAAGGTGTCCTGATCTGCATCAGCCGAGGCTGCATTAATTGACTCGCGCAGAAGCTTCATCTGATTTTCTCTGTCATGGATTGCACCAACATCAGGCCAGATTCCAGCCGTAAAATACATAAAATCGCGAGCCTTTACAGCAAGCCCGCCGTCTGCAATACCTGCAATTGCTTTTTCTACACAAGCCTGACGTTCAGCCAGATCATCACAATGAGTTCCTATATCAAGACCAAAAAAACAGGAACGCTGCGCCATGGCTGTCAAAACTTCAACACCATTAACACCGCGTTCCGTCGTCATCATTTTAAAATGAAAATGTGTATCACTAAACATGAAAATAATTATACATTATTTCCAGTGAAGATGAAATTGCATATTCGGATAATCTTCAAGTTGAATTCTCTGAATTGACATAATAACATAGAATTGATTATTCCAGTTACTAAGAATTTCGTATACATTTTCATTGTCATAATCACCTTCACTAAGTTGGCCTTCATCATATGCCGGGCTATTTTCAATTACAAAAGGAGAATCTAAAGCTTCCAATCCACGATTATACTCATCAGCTTCACCTACTAAGAAGACTCGTCTTGAAGAATATCCGAAAGTTTTTTCCCGATGATTATCTTCAGTTCCAGGACGAACATCCGGCCACAATTCTGCAGAACTAAACTTATTAGTTGAATTATCAATAATAGATTGTATATCACCCTGGATTTTGTATGAATAAGTATTAGTAGTAGCATTTGTAAAAATATCTGTAACCTTTACATCATGATTCCAGATATCATAATCAATAAGTTCGCCTAAACCACCACCCGCAGTACAACAAACATATTCAGACTGCCAGTTGTTTTCTTTATCCAGAGGGCCTGCCAGTAAGAATCCATACTCTTTTCCACTTTCAGTTAATGGATAGATGTATGTTACTTCCGGTTCAGCCGCTGTAGGACAACGATTACCATATTGATTCTCAGGAATTATTCCTTCATCAAATTCTTCAGCACGAACAAGGTTGAGATTTACACCATCCTCCCAGTCTTCTGCAAGACAGATAAGTGTATTTCCTTCAAGCCAGTCCCCATCTGTCTCCAGACGTCGTAATGTAACTTTTACACCCTCATCACAAGGCTCAACAGAAATATGATCATTTGTATTAAGATTTGAAAGGAAGTCTGAAGCATTCATGATTGAAGTTCTGTAACCATTAGAATAACGATATCTTTCATCAATACCGCTGATCTCAAAATTCAAACTCATTTCTGTAAAGAAATATTCATCGTTCTTGAGATTTTGTATAGTACCTTTATCACGGGTAAACAGAGAAATACCTTTTCCATTGTCGTAAACATCTGAATCTGTTATAGAAACAAATTTGCTGCTAAGCCAATGTGTCCATTTGTAGGCAGTAGCACTGTCATTTGCGAAAGAACCAATATCAAAGGTTGCAGTTACATTTTCAGAACGGGTTATTGCTAAACTTACATCCTTAGAAACTTTTGCGATTCCTGTTGCACTATTAACTTCAATAGTCAATCCAGACAGAGAAGCAAAATCAATATTAAGAATTGCATAATTTCCATTTGCAGTTGCCGAAACGGATTCATGAATAGTATTCTGACCTGAAAGTTTTACTTCACAGTCAAATAAATAAACATCGCCATCATTTGTAAAAGGCCAGTAACAAACTATCGGGTTACCTGGTTCTGGAATCTTATTCTGAATTTCCATGTATAAACCAGTACTAAGTTCTGTTATGTTAAAGTTTTCTGCTTTCCACTCTTCTCCATTTTTTGCAGAAATAGTGAATTTTATTCCTTTTCCATCTGGATCCGGTTCTGCATGAACATGTTCTGATGTATCAGACTCAAAGGCTGTTTTATCAAATTCTACAACTTCTGAATTCATACCGACCCAGGTTCTAAAACTTTCCGGAATGCCATCAATTGTAAATTCAACTGAAAGATTTGCAAAGTAATACTTATTCTTTTGTAACTTTGAATAAGTATCATTTGTAATGGTTAATACTGTATATCCATCATTTTTTAGGGTAGCTATCATTTCATCACTATATTCCAGATGACTGGAATTCAGCCATTCTTTCCAGGCAACATCAAAACGGTCTTTACCAATTTTGCCATCTGTTGTCATTACAGTAAAATCAAGATAAGGCTTTACATTATCAGAGCCTTTTAATTCAAAGGTGGTATCTTTTGATAACTTCATAAGACCGCCAGAAAGTGAAATATCAAAATTGTCAGCTTGAATATTTACAGATTCATTTCCGCCGTTTGCAATCATAACAAGGCTTTCGGTTATCTTATTTCCACTTACAATTTCAAGCTCACAATCAAAACTATATGCGCCTTTATCTTCTGTAATAGGATAATAACAAACTACCGGATTACCAGGGGTTGGAACATTTGAAATTCTTATTCCATAATGATTCTTAGTTTCCCAGATGAAAGAGCTGCCAGGATTCCATGACTCTCCTTCCTTACAAGTAAGGGTAAATTTTATACCTTTTCCATCTGGATCTGGCTCTGCCCTAACATGTTCTGTCTCATAGGCAATACCATCAGACTCAAAATCTTCGCTCATAAGCCCAAGTTCGCTATATACGGCGATCTTGAAATTATGAAGTGCCTGTTCGCGGGTAGTTAAACCTTCGGCATATTTATTTACTTCAAAACGCCACAAAGCATTTATCTTTTCATCATATTCGGTAAGCAGATTAGAAGGAGCTTTTTCGTTTGCAGGAATGAAATAATCAAACATATTCTGACCATTAAGGAAATCAAGTGTACCATCTGATTTTTCCATTACTACTTTTGAAGCAACTGTATCTTTTGCATTATTGATTAAGCCATTTGCCCACTGGTACTGAAGCCCTTCTTCTGTGGTATCAAGGGTAATCCATTCTATAATTTTTTGAATCGCTTCAAGTTTTCTTTTTCCTTCTTCACTTGTGTCAGACTTGAGATTTTTATTTGCAAACATCCAGGTGCCGCCCCATAAAAAGCCCACAGGAGCATCGCAGATTGCCCAGTCTGTATCATTATTAATAACATTACCATCATCATCCTTATTGCAGGCAGGTTCCATCGAATAATTTATAAGCCATGCAGGACCAAAGAAGCCTAAAACTGGCTTTTTTCCCTTTCCCTGGATATCAGCTTTCCAGTCTTCTGACCACTCTTCTGTTTTATTTGTCCAGCCATTTACATAAAGATTTTTCGAATAATCTAAAAAGGCTTCTCGTTTAGAATCTATATGAAGTTTACCGTCTACTACCCAGCCTTTTTCTGCAGAACCTTCTACAGGATGCCAAAGACTTGCATCTCCAGATAGAATTGCAATTCCTTTGTCATTACAAGTTTCTGCAACTTCAAAGAATTTAGTCCAGCTACCGCTTCCTCCTCCAATTGCATCACTTACTAGCTCCGGATCATCTGTTCCAAAAACCTGTTTTGCAACTGAACGACGGTAAATGAATGCACCGCCTGTTGTCTGATATGCAAGCCCAACTACGTCTCCAGAAGAGTTCTTTCCAAGATTAACTGTATATTCAGCAATTTGAGCAGACAGTATTTTTGAAGACAGACCTGAAATCAAATCGGTATAAGGAAGCGCATATTGGCCCATTGCCCCGCTTGAATAATGTTTTACAAAGGCAGATTCTGCAGAATAGATATCAGGAACAAACTCATCTGATTTTCCAGTCAAAGCCTCATCAAGGAAACTGGTATATTGTCCGTTTGTTGTTTCAACCTGCTTGAAAATAACCTTAATGCCACAATCAGGATGAGTTTCAATATACTTTTCTATCATTCTGGCTTGTTCATCGGTCCAGCCTAAGAGATTGATTTCGACTGGTTCTGGTTCTTCATTTATAGGATTATCATCATTTGACTTTACCCGTTTAAGTTTTATCACAACAGTTGTTGTTTCACCTTCTTTTACTTCGACCGGAGTTTCAGTATAACCTTCATATTCCAATTCATTATCTTTATTAAAGCCTTGAACAGAGATTGTGTAGACCCCAACAGGAGCGTTCTCAAAGATTATTTTTTCTCCGCTTTTTCCTTCAAAAGGAGTTTCTGTGCCAGAGTCCTTATGGGTAAATGTAACCTTAAAGTTTAGAGGACGACTATTCGCTGCATCTTCACCTGCACGAAATACACCAGTCTTATTTGATTTTGCATAAGGCAAAGACAGTACAATTCCTTTGGAATCAGATGATTTTTTATCTTCACCTAAGATGTTTGTACAAGCACTAAATATTATTGCCCAAAAACACAATAATAAAACTGGCAGAAACTTATTTTTCATTGAGATACTCCTTTTTTGTTTCTATTATAGATTATCATTTTTTGATTATTTTACAATTTTAATATCTTTTATACTAAAGCCAGCTTTTGACGCCTGGCCACCATTTTGAAATACAAGTGAAGAAATAAGAGTCCAGTCAAATTTACCCTGACCGTTTACCCAGCCTTCAGTACTATTCCAGCCACCTATATCACTTAAGCTGCTAAGCGGAATAGATATTTTGTGCCACTTGCCGTCTATTGCAAGATTTCCGCTGTTTATAGAAGTTGCTGCTCTCCATGGGAAGGTCTTAGCTTCTGAATCAAGCAAATAAACTGACAAAGAAAGAGTTTTATCTGTAGACTTAATCATAAACTCAAGTCTAGCCCCGGAATTTTTTAAGGCTGTAAAATTGCAGATTTCTCCAAAATAAATGGTAAACTGACCATTAGGTTCCAGTTCACTGAACGCAAGGCTTCTTTCTTTTGTTTCGTTATCAAATTGTACAATTGATTTTTTTTGATTAGAACCATAACACTGAGCCTTCAAATTAGCAGCCAGTTGATTTTGAAAGATTGTATAGTTTCCAGTTTTATTTGCAGCTTCAAACCAGGTTTGACTTTTACCAGCAGGAACCTTATACCCCATATCTTTAATCAGTTGTTTGTTTAAATCTTCTGGAAATCTTGCTTCTGAAGAGTTTGTAAAAATTCCAAAAGAACCCGTATAGTCCCAACTAACACGAATTATATTACGTTCATCCATCCAGCCATTTTTTATTCTATACCAGTTATTTCTTTCCTGAGGGTCGGCATAAGTCATACTTACACCAAATTCATTGCACATTAAAGCAGCATTACGCTTATTAGCAAACTCTGCAGCTTTGTTCAAAGGCGTTACCAGAGTTTTTTCAGAAGATGCGTTTGGATAATCCTGAAAATACCATCGTTCTGAGCTTGTAGGATTCTTAGGCAAGGCTGGCATTTTCTCTTTTACATAAGGAAAAGGAATTCCTGTCAAACGCTTTGCATCTGTCCATACAGCTCCCTGATGAGTAAATAGGAAAGGAGAATAATCATGGAAATTATATATAAGATTATCATCCTGATACTCCGGAAGTTTAAGCATAGAATCAATTGAATTCCAGTCTGCACCACCTACTATAACTGTATGCTTTTTATCTATCTGGCGAATTGCCTTTAAAACATTTCCCTGAATTGCGCCCCATTTTTTTATATCTGCATCAATATTACCACTCTTAAAATGAGGTTCATTCATAACTTCATAAATAACAAGATCGCCCTTATTCTTATATCGGTTTGCTATCTGTGTCCATACTTTTAGAAGAACCTTTTCTATATTTGGATCTGTTTTTGATGCACCGTCACAATCGTTATGAAAATCTATGATGATATACATTCCAAGTTCTTCACACCAAGAAATGGAATCGTCAAGATAAGACCAGCATTCATCTGAAACTTTATAATCCGGAGCTCCTTCATTCCAAACTTCAAACCATACAGGCAAACGAAGAACTTCTACTCCAAGTGATTTAATATTTTCAAAATCTTTTTTACCAAAAAGCAATGTATTGTTTCTATTATATTCAAGCCAGCCAGGAAGATTCACACCTTTAGAAAATGGAAGCTTTTTATTAGTTTTTATAACGTTTTCTGCAGAATATACGCTTCCTAAAAATAATAAACAGCTTAATAAAACTGCAAGGAATCTTTTCATATTATTACTCCTATATAATGGTATATTCTATTATTATCATACCTAAAAAGTGAAAAGTCAATTTTCATATAATATAGATTGAAAAAAAGGCTTCAACTTGTCATACTCTTAATTATGACTGATATTAATAAATTTCTTTCTGATGTTGAAAAAATTCAAAAACATGACCGCCAGAATAATGGTGGAAAAAGTAATTATGACCGAGTAAAGGGAGACTTGCGCCGGCTTTTTGAACGTAATGCGGCAGCTGTTGGAGAACTTGCTGATTCTGTCTTTGAATATTGGGAAAATGAATATATTTACCGTTCTGCTGATTTAGCCTGGGAACCGAACGAAGATAACAGAAATCGTCTGGCAGCTTATCTTGCATTTCTGGAAAACAGTGATGAATACCAGGAGCTGATTAGCGATGATGACTGGAACGAACTTGGCCGTCTTGTAAATTTTGAAGCAGAAGATTTAGACGTTGATGTACTTCAGAATTTGATGAAGATTCTTGTAAGCAAGGGTGCATACTGATGGACATAATTGAGTTCTATAAAAAGTGCCGCCAGTGCCCGAGAAAGTGCGGAGTAAACCGGGTGGTTGAGGCTCTCGAAACCACCCGCCCGCTCGGCTTTTGTCGTGAACCTGCTGATTTACGAATTGCGTTTGCAGGGCTGCACTTTGGAGAAGAACCACTTGTAACGGTCTTTGGAGGAAGCGGAACTATCTTTTTTACCGGCTGTACTCTGCGCTGTGCTTTTTGCCAGAACTACCAGATTAGTCAGGATGGATTTGGCAGGATTGTAGATAAAGCTGAGTTTGTCGACATCTGTTTGCGCTTGCAGGCCGCCGGGGCAGAAAACATAAATCTTGTTACGGGAAGTCATCATATTCCACGCATTGCAGAGTACCTTCGGGCAGCAAGAGACGGCGGTGTGACAGTTCCCTTCTGCTGGAATTCTTCTGCGTATGAATCTGTGGAAATGCTTGAGCTTTTGAGTGGGCTTGTTACAATCTGGCTGCCGGATTTGAAAACACTGGACAGTGCTTTTTCAAAAAAACTCTTTGCTGCACCAGACTACCCTGAGACAGCCACATCTGCAATCAAATGGATGATAGAAAATAACCCGCTGGAAATTGCAGAGATTCCAGAACCGCCGAATGCAAAGCCCGCAGAATGGGCAGAGCCGGGCGAGCCCCGCGATAAAATGCTGTCGGGTGTAATTATCCGCCATCTTTTTATGCCAGGACACTTTGCAGAAACTGCAGATGTACTTGGCTGGCTAAAGGAAAATGCAGATGGGCGCGCCATCATCAGCTTAATGAATCAGTATACGCCTGTACCTTTTGAAGAAGATTCCCAGAAGCTGGCTGCCCGCACTGCCGCCCTTTCATCAATTGAAAACCGCCTCGTCAACACCGAGGAAGACAGCGACATCCGGGACCTGATAGAAGCCTACGATTTTGAATATCTTTTCTACCAGGAGCTCACCGACGACACAAGCTGGCTGCCGGACTTCCGCCGCCCCCAGCCCTTCAGCAATAAACTTGCAACTCCAATCTGGCACTGTCAGCATAAACTATAAAAGGAAAATACAATGAAAAAAGTTAAAATCCGACAGGCAACCACAAGCGACATTCCCGCAATGAATGAACTTTTTCGCAAAGATCTGGGTTACGAAGAATGCACAATGGAAATTGTTGAAAATCAGTTTGCCGGATTGGACAATTCGCGGGAAACTGTTTTTGTTGCAGAGGAAGAAGATGATTCCAGCCATATCGCAGGCGTAATCCACGTAGAAAAATATAACGTACTCTACTTCCCAACTATGGCAAACATTCTGGGAATTGCGGTTGCTGCGGATTTCAGAAGGCAGGGAATCGGCTCAGCATTGCTGAAACGCGCAGAAGAATGGGCCCGCGAAAATGGAGCGAGCAGCATGCGCTTAAACTCCGGTGAAAGCCGAAAGCAGGCTCACGAGTTTTACCGCGCCCAGGGCTATATTGATGATAAAAAACAAATGAGATTTATAAAAGAACTATAGCTTCATGCTGAATTTGTTTGAGTATCTTGAAAAGCAACAGATCCCGAAACAAGTTCGGGATGACATAGGAGGATTAAAAAAATGTCTGAAAAACAAACCCCGCCATGGGCAAATGAGATTCCGGAAGGAAGATTCATTTCTTACGCGCCGACCTATAAAGTTGGCGAATACTTTGACCGCTTTCATAAGACTTCTTATGATGATATAACTTATTACTTTTTTGACCCGACCGAGCACGGTTTTGAAAAAGGAAAAAAATATCCGCTTCTTGTTTTTATGCACGGCTATACAAATGCTCTTGAAGGAGATGTCTGCATAAATTATACGGGCGCAGAATTTTATTCAAAAGATGATTATCAGAAAGCTCTGGGCGGTGCTTATCTTCTGGTTCCTCTTGCAAATGAATATCGCGGTGACGATGGAAAAGTTCATGGTAGCTGGGATGATTCTTATATTCCCCGGGTTTATGATTTAATCTGCGACTTTATGAAAAATCAGGCTGAGCCGAATGGTGGAATCAGTAAGAAAGTGATTTTTGGAAATTCCCGCGGCGGCACAATGAGCATCAGGATGCCTGTGCGCTATCCTGATTTTTTTAACATTGCAATTCCTGTAGGTGCAGATGCAATTGTAGATGGAAACAATCTGGAAATTTTTGAAAAGAATAACATAGGTCTTTTTCTTGCCCTCGGCAAACGAGATGAAATTAACAGCTACGAAGAAAGAATCAAACCAGTCTTACCTCGCTTAGAAAGATTGAATAAGAGTTTCATTTTTACTCCTGACTGGGTTTACAACGGAGACCACGGAATTGCTTCAATCAATTTTGGATTTGAAATGGGACAGCACTGCATAACAAACGCAATGCACTGCAACCTCATGTTTGATGACGGCACGCCTATGGAACCACGTCTTCCAAAAGGTGTAACAGGCTGGCTGGCAGAAACGCTTAAAGCTTAAGTTGTTATGAAAAGACTTTTTACGACTGATTATAAAGATTATGAACCTGACTGGCCGAGGTCTTCAAGACCTTCGGCTCGGGGAATTATTTTAATTGATGAATTTTCTGATTATTCTACTCTTGCCCCGCATGACAGAATCGCCCTCGCCTATTCAACAAAACATCAGTTTTATAAATTTCCGGGAGGCGGCATCCATAAAGATGAAGAGAACACCGAAGCACTTATTCGCGAGGTTGCAGAAGAAACAGGGCTCGAGGTCATTCCCGAAAGCATAGAAGAAGCCGGCCTAGTTCATCGCATCATGAAGTCAGAGATGTTTCCGAAAACTATTTTTATTCAGGATTCATTCCACTATTTTTGTCGCGTAAAAACCGGGGCAGACGGCAAACCTCTTATCAAAAATCAGAAGCTTGATGATTACGAAAAAGATGATGGCTTTGAATTAAGATTTGTAACTGTGGATGAAGCCATCCAGACTAACCTGCATTTTAATTCTGACAATTCCGCAAAACTGGATATGATTGCCCGCGAAACTCTTGTTATGGAAAAACTCTGTGGTTTGGACGAAAATATTCCGCGTGCTTTTGTGGAGGCCTTACTGGAAAATGGTGTCGCAAAAAATCCGGGGCCGTGGCGCGAACACTCCTATGCGGTCGCTCGGGCGGCAGAGAAAATTGCGCGGGCTGTAAATGAAAATGCAAAGGCAAATACAGCAGCTCACGGCAGCACAAAACATCTCCTCAATCCTGACTTCGCCTACACCTGCGGTCTTCTTCACGACATTGGCCGCCAGATGGGTTACACTTACATGGCACACGTTTACGACGGCTATCACTTTTTGAAAAATCTTGGCTATGACCAGCTTGCAAAAATCTGCCTCACCCATTCATTTAATCTCAATATAATAGAAGATTACATCGGAAAAATTGATATTACAGACGAGCAGTACGAAGAATTAAAATCTCTCCTCTCTGCCACTGAATACGACGATTATGACCGCCTGATCCAGCTGCTGGATTCCACCTGCAGCGCCGACGGAACACAAAATCTGGAAACCCGCATGAACGATGTAAAGAAGCGCTACGGCTACTATCCGGAAGGCAAATGGAATAAAAACTTTGAACTCAAGGAATATTTTGAAAAGCTGATGGGGCGGGATTTGTACGAGGTTATTAGATAGATGCCCGGGTCAAGCCAGAGCATGACATATCAGTTCAAGCCCGAGCATGCCACAAAATTTCTAATCCGGGCATGACAATTATTTCAAGCCCGGATTAAGTTTTTTTACAATGCCTCGTTGATTTTTCTTGTCTGTTTTTTGAAGTAGAGCATAAAACTTGCCCACATAATCAGATAAATCACAATGAATATTACAAACCAGATTATTGTACTTCTAACGGTGTGAGGGAACCAGCCACAGAGAAAGCCAGAAACATACATAACAACAGAAGTGATTGCAAAATGAAGAGCTGTCTGCGCCGTTATACTCCAGTTGTCAATTTCAAAAATCAGGGTGGTCGTAGCAAAACTTATTCCAATTATTCCTGTAAGAAAATACTGGATGATTACAGCCGCCATCTGTGAACTTGAGTGTTGCAGCAGATAAGCAGAAACCGGATAAAAATTTCCATTACCGCCGGCAAGTGATTCCAGAATCAAAATTGTCTGGCCAATAAAAACTCCATAAACAAATCCCATTATTGCTCTTTTGAAAAATTCTTTCATGATAAATCTCCTTATAGATCCCGAATCAAGTTCGGGATGACATCTTTAGCGGTGCTTCAAATTAAGAAGCTCGTTTTTGATTTTACTCATATATCTTCTTGAAACTATTGCAGCTTTTCCATTGGTAAAATTCACGCGGACAATTCCAGTCAGTGACAAATCGAGGTTTGTTACCTTTGAAAAGTTTACAATATCCGTGTTCGAAATCCTTATGAAATCTGTCCAGCCACAGTTTTGAGCAAGCTCTTCAAACTCATAAAGACGCAGTTTCAAAAGCAGATTTTCCTTTTCAGTTTCCAGATAGACGTTTTTGTCCATACTGTAGATTCTGAAAATATCGTTCTGCTTAACCTGAATGCAATAATCTCTATCCCAGCCTGTAAGCATTGTAGTACGTCCGCTTTCATCCATGCGTCCTATTTTTTCTGCAAT
>CAMNIU010000127.1 GCA_946540605.1 uncultured Treponema sp. | reverse complement strand
GAATTCGCTCGGCTCCGACTGCGCATAATGCGACCAGAGTATTCATACTGGTCTAAAATACCATTTTTACATATTTTGTTCAATTGTCATTAATATGGCTGTGGAGTAATGCGGCTTTATTGAGCACTGCGGTAATCAAGACCGGCCTGACCAGATTGCGATGGAATGTTAACGATATTATCTCTTTTTCCTTGAATTGGTAATTCGAGTGGTTCGGTAAAACTTAGAAATTCAACTTTTTGTTTACTTTCATCTGTTTCACTTGGATTAGCAAGTTGTTTCTTATATGCTAATACTCCAGATATTTCAATATCCCTGTCCATAAAGTCCAGAGGAAGAATTCCTTGTAAAGAAATAGAGTCAGTTGCGGATATAAAAGCATTATTTAATTCGAATAATTGGGTTTTGTCTCCAGCTGTGGCAATAAGCATAGGAATGTATTTATCAAAATCTGAAATTACAGTTGGTGCAGTTAATGGAGATGTAAGGCTGATGGTATAATCTGTAGTATTAATGGTGAATTTTGCACCACTATCTGTATAAGTTAAATCATCAGATGAGTCATAAGCTTCTGTATCTTCAATTTTCTTTTCATCGGACCAGGCCGAATAATAATATCCTTTTGAATCATGATATCTTACTCGGTATTTATATTTTTTACCTTCTTTTACTAATCTATCATAGAAAGTATAGGTTGTTTCATTAGGATGGTCTTTTGTATATATTATTCCACGAGTGATTTCATTGCTTCCTGATTCACTACGAAAAATATTGATATAATCTGTAGAAGAGTTAATTTTATGAATGGTAAGTGTAAGTTGAGCTTCTGAACGGTTAATATCTGGTTTTCGCATCAAATCTGTATCTTCAAGGCTAAGTTTACACGCACAAAATACCAGACATATAATAGAAATAACTGTAAAAAATGAAGTTCCCTTTTTCATAAAAACTACCTCATCATTTTATCGGCAGAAAAAGGGAACTTCTTTAGAAAAAGATTGGCAGAGCAAGTCAGATTATTCAGCTTCTTCTGCTGCTTCGATTACTCCGAAAAAGGCTGGCTTACAGGTAAAGTTTTCGCCTCTGAACAAAAGCGGATACTGTGTGTGCCCTTTGTGCATTCCGTTGAGCCAGGTCCATTCATCGCGAACGCCCCAGAGAGTAATGCCTTCAATTCCGTTTTTGCCGGGCTGTTTACGGTTTTCGATAAACATCTTGAAGTATGTTTTATAGCAGTCTTTAAGTTTCATCGCGTTATAACTTGCGCTGCCGTTTGCAACATCCATTTCTGTAATCTGAACATTGATTCCTTTTGCAAGAAAATTCTTTACGGCTTTTTCAAAGTTAACGGCTGAATCATTAATTCCAATGTGTGTCTGCATACCAGCTGCATCAATGCGGGCATCAGGTGCAGCCTGAATTGCATCTATAATCTTACAGATTGCTTTGTTCTTATTAACTGATGCACAGCCATAATCATTGTAAACAAGCTTTACATCCTTTGGTGCATATTTATTTGCATAGCGGAAGGCGTTTACAATAAAAGTAACATCATTGTAAATTGCAAACCAGTTACTTGAATTGGCATCGCGCAAATAATTAGCATCGCTTGCATTATCAGAAGCGGCTTCGTTTACTACATCCCATGCAAAAATAATATGTTCGCCATTGTTGTTTTCTTTTTCCCATTTTGCTACGTGTTCGAGTACGGTTTTGATATACCATTCCATGCGGGCATTCATTTCATCCGGATTTACAAAATTGGTTTCTCCGCTTCGGCCATAGTTTTTCTGGAAGAACCATATCGGAGTCTGACTGTGCCATACAAGAACGTGTCCGCGAATTTTCAGACCAAGCTTTTGCATATCAGAAAGAATACTGTCCATCTGCTTAAAGTTTGGAATTTCTGCAGGTACTTCATAAAGTTTGCCGTCTTCGCCTCGGAACTCTGTCATTTTACCTGGTTTTCCCCATCCGAAAATAAAGTCTGGCTTAAACTCATTTTCTGGTGTGATACAGTCTGCCTGATATGGAAGTCCTTTTTGAAGAAGTTCTTCATGGAAAGTATTATTGTAAGAAACGCACATTCCAAAATAATCAAAATAATCTTTATATGCTTCTTTAATGCTTGGAGCATCTGTCCATGAAACTGGCTGAGGAGCATCTTTTGTAAGTCCTTCTCCAGTAAGAAGCAGTTTAAAATTCTTGATGTAGATAGTTGTATTGTCTTTATCAAATCCGGCTCCAGAAACATAAAGCTGTCTTTTGCCGGAAAGATGAATTGTAAGATGTTTGTTTACATTGAACCATTTTCCGTTCTGAACTTTTCGTTCAAAAAGTTTTGGAAAATTTTCGTTAAGTTCATTAATCATCCAGATAACATTTGTGTTGCTGCTGTTTTTGTTTTCTATATACATTTCGCAGGAGAATTGGATGTCTACATCTTTTCCTTCATAGGCAGACAAATCAATTGAAACAGGATTTGCCCGGGTGGCCTGGCTTAACTTTATCTGAGTAACATTTTCTGCACCAGCATATTTTTTATTGAAGAGAACAGCTTTTCCGTCCTCATCAATCCGAGTAATGCTCACAGAACCATCTTTGTTTTCGATAACCTGAGCATCCAGTTCTTTTTTGCTGCAGCCTGTAAAAATTACAAGGGCAGCGGCAAATATTGCAATCATTCTTTTCATCATACTTTCTATTATTGTCTTGAAGTCATAAATAATCTATAATGGAATTCGACTATTTATAGGTTGTCGTGGTGTCACGACAATTACACAAAATAAGGAATCTTATTTATGGGAATAATGTTGAAAGAAAAATTTGGCAGTGTGTTTGCAGAAATGCTTAAAAAATCACATGCTGCTGCAAAAATCGATGAGACAAAGGTTTATGAAGAAGCTAACATGGAGCTTAGACCTTACATGTGGAAGCTTTTGGATGAAGCTTTTACTTCTGAATCCGGTCTGGGAAACATCGAAAATTATAAGGCCTTTTACGAATCTGTTGTAAAAGAAGGAAAAACAGGCCTTATTCTTATGGAGCATTACACAAATATTGATTTACCTGGAATTCTTTATCTTCTTGAAAAACAGGGAGAAGAATGGGCAAAGGATATGTCTCAGCGAATTGTTGCTGTAGCAGGTATGAAACTTAATGAGGCAAATCCTGGTGTTCGTGCTTTTACAGAAGGCTTTACTCGTGTTGTAATTTATCCAACCCGTTCTTTGAATGCTGTTGAAGAAAAAGAAGTTTCTGAAGAAGAAAAGATTGCTGAAGAGCAGAGAGCAAGAAAAATTAACTTTGCTGCAATGCGTGCAATGGACGGTTGTAAAAAACGCGGACAGATGATTCTTGTATTCCCAAGTGGAACCCGCTACAGACCGGGCAAGCCAGAGACTAAAAGAGGTTTGCGCGAGATAGACAGTTATCTTCGTCTTTTTGATAAGATGATTCTCGTTTCAATCAACGGAAACTGTCTGCGTATTAATCCTGAAAATCCGGATGACATGCTTGCTGATATTCTTGAGCCGGGTAAATGTACCTTTACTGCAAGTCCTGTAATTGACTGTAAGGAATTCAGAAATAAGGTTCTGGAAAGTCTACCTGCAGATGAAGCAGATCCAAAACAGAAAACTGTTGATGCAGTTATGGAATATCTGGAGAGACAGCATACAGAAGTCGGTGCGTAATCGAAGTCACAATTAAAAAGGAGAGAGTCATTCCGAACTTAGGGAGCGACGGCTGTAAGCCGTCAAAATGCTCCAGTGGAGCATTTTGAGCGAGTCTCCGAGCAGCTGTGCTGCGAAGGGGCAGGAATCCATTACAAGATGCTGAATCAAGTTCAGCATGACGGTTATATGAGGAAAAAATGAAACAGATTAAAGAAGAATTATCAAGCACAACATACCCTGGACGCGGTATTATCGCCGGCCTTTCAGCTGATGGAAAATACGCAGTTTCTGCCTACTGGACAATGGGCCGCAGCGCAGGAAGCCGCAATCGTGTTTTTGTAAAAGACAATGAAGAGGGCAGTGAGGTTGTTCGCACAAAGGCTTTTGATGAGTCTTTGATTGCAGGTGACCCAAGCCTTATTATTTATGCTGCAGTTCGCGAACTTGGTAAAAAAACAATCGTAACAAATGGTGACCAGACAGATACAATTTTTGAAGGCTTGAAGAAGGGACTTACTTTTGAACAGTCTCTGCGCAGCCGCAAGTACGAGCACGACGCTCCAAACTACACTCCACGCATTTCTTCTCTGCTTGATTTGGAAGGCGGAGTTGATGGTGGCTATGCTTACTCACTTTCTATTTTGAAGAGCGACTGTGGAAACGGCGACAACACTCTGCGTTTTACTTACACTTATGATAATCCTGTGGCCGGCGAGGGACACTATATCCACACTTACATGGGAGATGGAAATCCTCTTCCAAGCTTTGAAGGCGAGCCGGTAAAACTCAAGATTGAAGGCGGAATCGAAGAGTTCGCAAACACAATCTGGTCGTCTTTGAACGAAGATAACAAGGTTTCTCTTTTTGTGAGATTCATCGACCTTGAGACTGGTAAGTGGGAAGAGAAGATTATAAACAAAAACGTGTAGGACGTTTGTGTTATGTACCAGATAATGTGAAAGTTGGCGGAGGTGGAACCGGCACAAAAAAACATCATCCCGTTTTTTTGTGCCGGATTCCACCGGGAGCCAATTTTCAAGATTAGAAGAGGAGGTTGATAATGAAAAAAAGAGCGTGTCACTTTTTTTTCTTTATGACCTTTTTTTTTATTTTAAACTTAGCTTCGTGTTCCAGCGTAAAAAAGCAAACCTGGAATGATGAGGAGATTGTCGACAAAAAGTACCGCGAGTTTGCGGGGCGCGCCGATGAGTATTTGTGTGAGACGGGTTTTCAGGGCGCGGTGCTTATAGGTCGCGGGAAGAAGATTGTTTTTGCAAAGGGGTACGGCGTTTGTGATGAGAAGGCGGCGGCCCCCGACCAGGTTCCGATAGGAATTAACACTACGTTTGAGGCCGGGTCAATCAGTAAGCAGATGACGGCCGCCGCGGTAATGCAGCTGGTTCAGGCGAGGAAATTGTCGGTGGACGACAAAATTTCAAAGTTCTTTCCGGATTTTAACGCAGGTGAAAAAATCACAATAGAAATGCTTTTGAATATGAGATCTGGCCTTACAGATCACATTAATGCCGCTGATGATTTTTTTCCGAAAAATATTTACCGTCGTATCGAAGTAAAACAGATGGCCTGTGAGCCGGTTGAAGAAAATCTTGTTCTGGATTATTTGAACGAGGCACCTCTTGTTGCCGAACCAGATTCAACTTACTTCTATTGTAATACAAATTATTTCCTGCTTGCCCGTATTGTTGAGCAGGTGAGCGGAATGTCTTTTGGCGATTACATGCAGAAAAATATTTTTGACCGTTGTGGAATGAGCCGCACGAATCTTTCTTTTCAGCAAACGGATACCCGTGGTTATGATTATAAAGGACGTTATTACAGTATTCCGGCTTCACTTGCTCTTGGCTGCGGAGATGTGAATTCCTGTGTAACAGACCTTTTTAAATGGAATGTTCTTTTTACCAGCGGCAAAATTGTAAAGAAAAAAACATTTAAAAAAATGATTGATTCTGAATCTTACGGCTATGGTGTGTACTGTCATGAAGGTTCTATTTTCCACACCGGCGTAACAAATGTTTTCAATTCTTATGACGGCTTTTATTTTGATGATAAACTTTCTATAATAGTGTTGTCTAACTGCCCTGCTGCTAAAGTGAATACAACTACGGTTGCAAGAAATCTGCAGAAAATGTGGGCAGAAGAAAAATAATAATGTGTCATCCTGAACTTACTGTTTTTAGCGAGTCTCCGAGCAGCTGTGCTGCGAAGGTTCGGAATGACACTATATTGGAGAAAATATGAATTTAATAAAAAAACTTCCACGTTTGTTCTGGCTTAATATTTTATGGCTGATTGGCTGCATTCCTGTTGTGACTGCAGGTGCTTCTACCTGTGCAACGTATGCGGTTACATTGCGTCTTGCTGATGATGACGAAGAGGTGTCGTCATTTGGAGGAATTGCCCGCCGCTTCTTTAAGGCTTACAAACAGGATTTGCTGCAGGGGATTTTGATTTTGATTTTTACTGTAGCATGTGGTGCTGGC
>CAMNIU010000126.1 GCA_946540605.1 uncultured Treponema sp. | reverse complement strand
GGGCGAGCGAGGGGGAGACTTCCCCCTTCATATATGCAAATCTATATACAACAGGATTTACCGACGATTCTGAAAAAAAACAGTACGACACATTATGCGGTCGCTTTGGCCTGAAGTTTGAAGGTTTATTCTAGTTCTTTTCAATAAATAACATCACGTTTTTTCTTTCTTGCTAATTTGACATTATGGTTTATAATTACTGTGGGGAAATTATATCTATATTGGAGTGGAATATGAAAAGAAAAAATCTATTTTTAATTCCAGCACTTTTTTTATTCAGCATTCTGTGTTTTTTTAATGTTTCTTGTTTTTCCGGTTTCCAGGAAAAGGGCGAAGTAACCATTACATTTTCCGAGTCAACTCTTCGCCAGATTATGGCACGTAGCGGGGACATTTCTGCGGAGCAGGAAGATTTTGATTTTGATCCGACTGCAAATATGGTTGCGTATTATGCAGGTATGACCAGTGATACACAAGAGACTTTTGCTCTTTATGTTTATCAAGATGCTACCTACGCAGTTTATGCTGTTTCCAAAATGGAAGCTATTGCAAAGGATTTGCAAGAAAGATATGGAAATCTAACTGAAGAAGATTATTCGTCGAATTCTGAAATATTGGAAATGCTTAAGAATCCGATGGCATTGTATGAAAAAGCAATAATTTCTAAGGGTAGCTGGTCTCAGAGTGGTGATTCAATAAACATAAAAGAAACTCATTACTTGAGCGCTGCTAGTGATAAATTGACTGAAGTATCAAATCCTTCTGTTATTGCAACTATTTCTGAAAATGCTAAATACTTCACTGTGCAAAGTAATTCTGGTTACACTATAACATTTTATGCTGTAAACAATGGGGACGTCTCTTATGAAGAGGAACCGGTTGATTCTGCTAAGCTTTCAGTTAAACTTGTTGCTGGTAATATGTCTTATGAAAAAACTTTCACAGTATATTCAAATACAAAGAAGGCTCATGTAGAATTTTCAGATATACCGGTAGGTGTTACCGCAAAAGTTTTCGCAACAGTTTATTTAGATGAACCACATGGTGGCCAAATAACTTTTGCAAAAGGTGAAAGTGATGAATTTGTAATTCAATCTGGACCTAATTATGCAATAATAATTTTACGGGATTATAACGGAGGGGATGAACCTGATGAATTAACCCCTCCAAGTGGAACTCCAACGGCCTGCTATATTGGTGAATGCAGGGATGAAGAGAATATTAATGAATACATTCTTGCATTCTATGAAAATAATCAATATGCAGTCTGGGAATTACCAGAAGATAGTATTACAAATAAAGAAGAAATTAGTATTGATGTTCTTCAGTATGGCAAGATAGTTTCCTTTGGTAAGTATTCACTGTACATAACGGATGACGATCTGTATCAGTCATATGAATACAGATATTCGGAAACAGCTTATTATGATAAAGATCTCGAAATATATAGAGCTTCTCAGTATGGCGGAAGTGGAAGCGGTGCTATGCCTTGTGAAATCAACTTTACCAGCCTTTCTGGACTTAAGGTTCGTTTCACAATAGGAGGTTCTAATAATCATGAAGAGTTTGTTCCTCCAAGTGGATCTATCCTTACATTCTTACCAGGTACTTCGGCAGAAAATCCCGATACTGTAAATTATATTCTTGCACTTTATGATTCAAATGAATATTCGATTTATGAGTTCAGTGACGAATTTATAGAGAATGCTGGCGAAAAATATGGTGTCTCAGGCGATACCACCACAGAAGAAAGAAATGCAATAATTTCAGAAATGCTGAAAGAGGGAACTGTAATTGCATTCGGTTCATATTCCTTCAGTATTGATGAAAATGAAAGGTCTATATTCAATTATGTTGAAAAGGCTTATAGGGATCAGGATTCTGGAAAGTTTATAGCTTCAACCTTTAGTGGTAGCTGTGATCCTTCTGTTAGCTTCTATATGCAGCTTGGCGATGCTACCGGACGTGTAATTATGTTCGGTTCTTATGAAAGCGGACATGAAAATAAACAAATCTATAGTGGCCAAACTTTGCTCCCAGAAGATTTCCGGGAACAGTTCAATGGTGGATGGCTGTATTTTAGTGTTTTATCAGATGGTACCTATTCTATTTATGCAAATATATATGGTGAAGATGCTCAGTACATGGGAAACAAATATTTTGCAAAAGGAACCTGGCAATCACTAGAAGCGGAAGGTTCATCTCCTTCATTACAGCTTATAGAAACCGAATATTATGATTTTGATTCAGATGGACTTGTTAGCGGCGGAAACAAAGAGACTATAGTTGATTTGTCTAAGACTAGCTTCAGTTATAATAGTTCTACTGGAATTGAACTTGAATTCACTTTAAATGTAGAGCATGTTAGTTATCCGTTTACTTTTATAATAAAGGGATTTGACAAAAATGATGTTACAGATCTGGATGGAAATGAATGTAATGTTACTTTGTATGCCATTACAGATCAAACTGATATGCAGTTTATAAAATCAACTCTAGCAAGTGATGAATTGACAGATGATGAAAAAGCCGAGGTTTTGGTTCCGATTGTTGAACGTTCACAAAACTATTCTATTACAGCTTTCCAGCCTGGTGTTAATTATTCCAGCCATGAAGGTGCCCTAACGAGTGAAGTGCTTGATGATGGTACAATTAAATGGTCTGGTACATGCTATACTCCATTAAGCGAAGGAACTATTTATGGTGTTTTAGCAACTGTTTACTTTAGTCAGAATTATAGTTCATGCTATTATGAATTTGATATTGGCTGTGCAGATGGTCTAAGTCTTTCATCAGAATCAAATGAAGTTGAACTTACCGTAAGTGCAATGGACATTCCTTGTAAAATCCATTTCTATCATGATGGTGATTATGATTCACAGTATACAGTAACAACAGCAATGTCAGAAATCATGATGTTTGATGAAGATAACAATATAAGGGAGTCAGTACTGAATGAATTATGGGCTGCCGCCGAAGAAAGCGTAAATGCCCTTGCAGAGAAAAACTATGAGTACGATTCCAATTCGATTCCTGTGTGTGGAATTCAAGATGGAGTTCCGTTTGTTACGTTGTACTATGTTTATAAAGAATCTGAACCAGAGCCACAAAATACAGAAGCTGGAATCACTGTAACCCTTGATGCGATTGACACGACAAATGCTGGAAATCTAAGTTTTACTGCTGCTACATATGTTATAAATGTATATGATGATGAAAAATCATATTATGGAACAACGTATATTTTTACACCTGGAGTAGAAGCAGATTCGTATACATGGTTCCTTGATGATTTTGTACTGGATAGTAGTAATCTTACTTATCTGAGTCAGTTGTATCATTTTAGCCAAGCTACTGCTGTTAGTTATGATATAGAAGGAAATGAGACAGAATCAACTATTCAGATTGATAATTCTGGCAAAATCCTTTATCTGAATTTTAATGAATTAAATGCTGATTCAATGGGACTAACATCGGGCAGTTATCATACTCTTACACTTGTTGCTGTGATTAATGGTAATTCATATTCAGTAAGCCAAAGAGTAACTGTTATGGTTAATGATTAAAAAAGGAGCAGAGAATGAAAACAAGAATTTGGATAATAACTTTTGCGATAACCTTAATCTGGGCATTTACAGCCTGTAATAATCTTACTTCAGAGTTAGGTGAAGGGGCTAAGAATAAAAATATAACTTATGTATCATTCACTTTATCTGATACAAAAACAAAAGATGTACCTCGTACTGCTGATGAAAATGGAATAGATCTTGGAGAGCAGAACGATACTTCATTTTTACCTGAAAATCTTACAGAAAGTGATATTCAATTAATTACACTATCTGCTTACAAATGGAATGAAACTTCGGGTGAATATGAAATATATGGCGAGTCAGAACCATATAAAGAATGGACAAAAGGTATGGAAAAAACTGCTGTAGAAGTAATGCAAGAAGACTTGATTCCATTTGACTTTGGTACATATAAGTTTACTCTGGAAATTAAGGCTTATCCATTTTCTGAAGAAGAGGATGATGAGTTAGAAACTATTCAAACTGCAGAATTGGAATCTGTTGAAATTAATTCTGATACAAAAAGCATAGCATTTAATGCAGCATATCAGGATACTGGCTTTCTTAAAGTAAAATTTCAATGGGCTTGTAATTCAGCAGAAGAACAGAAAATAGGAAAAATTGAAGCAGGTCTTTTTACTGTAACTAGTAAAGGTAAGGAATACTTTGATATCTGCGCATATAAAGCCCTGGAGCCTGAATTTAATGAAAATACTAAAACTGCTACAGCTGTTTATGTACCGGAAGTAGATTGGGCTCCATATAAAATAAAAAATGGAAAATATTATCTAAAATATCGTTATTACGATATAACAAAGACAACAGTTCTTAATACTCTGCTGGCTAGTGTAGAAATAAAAGGTTATAGAACAATAAAAGAAATAAACATAAATCTTGATGATATAAATAATCTTCCAACAGCGGAAGGATCAGTATCTGTTGCTTCAAAAATTGAAATTAAAGCTGTTAAGGGTGAAGGCTTTTACCTTAATAAAGGTAATGTAGAGATTACTGCACAAACAGAAGATGGAACAGTAATTCCGCGCGAAGATATTTCTGCGAAGCTTTATTATGGTGGTAATGAACTGGATGAATCCTTTTATTTCTTTGATGGACAGAACTTTAATATTGGTGTTAGTGGAAACAATAACCTTTTGGGTGGTGGAAAATATCAACTTTATATAGAAGTAAATACTATTATTGCTGCAAATGTATATACAGCCAGTGAGATCATTGATTTGACTTTTGAGGATGCTTTATATTATGAGTTTGCAATTCAAGATTCTGAAGATCCAGATGAACTGGAGACTGAACTAACAGAAGTTATGAAGAATCTGGATTCTCAGGCATATATTAGAATTCTTGGAACTCCTGTTGCAAATGTAACTCCAGATACAGGTACTGCATATGCAAAAGGATATTTTACTGCAATTTCAAATGCATTAAAAAACAATGTTGCCTATAAAGTAGACTTGGATTTACGTGACACTGTGGTGAATAATGATTCTACTCTTCGAGAAATGTCAGAAGAAGATGGTTTTAGTAATTGTAGTTGTCTTCGCTCTGTTGCATTATCTCCGTATATGTTAAAAATATCTGAAAAATCATTTAATAATCTGGAGAACTTGGAATCTGTTCTTATAGAAGATTGTGGCTATATGTATAGCGTAATACCACAAAGAATTTCTAGAATAATAGAAGGTGGTGCTTTCTATTGTTGTCCTTCTATAAAAGAATTTACAATTGATGCTTCTGAAGGAACTTCGACTATATATTCTACTACAGCAAATGGTCAGGTTTTATTAAAAGAAATATCTGTTATAGAAAATGGCTCATCACGATTTAGAAAAGCAATTCTTGCTGCATCTGCTAGTCTTGAAGATTTAGATTTAACAGATGCAGAATTATTCCCTGATGCAACAGATACAAATGGTAGTGAATGTATTATTGAAATTATGCCGTATGCATTTAATAATTCAAAGATTAAAACAATAACTAATTTTGGAGAAATAAAAACTCTTGGAGCAAATGCTTTTGAAAATTGTAGTCAACTGACTTCTGTGAATTTTGATGGAATTAAATGTATTTATAAAAATGCATTTACAAAATATGCTCATGTTTCAGAGTTTATACTTTCAGATTCTATACTTGCAGTTCAAGCAGGAGCCTTACCTAAGTATGCCACTATAACGAAAGGTTCAGGAACCTGGTATCAGGTTGAAGGAGAAAATGCTAAATCTATCATAGATGGATGGATAGCTTCAAAAACAACATCAGCTCAAATTATGGAAACTTCTGATGCTACAGTAACAGAATTGTCTGAATATACGGTAACAAAAATTATGGATTCACAGAATGCTAATACACTAACTGATCCGGATAATACCTGGCTTTACCGCTTCATTTCAGAATAATCATAGGAGGGAATAATGAAAAAATTAAATATCATATTATTACTGACTTTCACAGGTTTTGTTCTGACTTTTTTGGGTTGTTCAAATGTTTCTGAACAAAAGACAAATGATGTTTGTACAATAGGAGGTACTATATCTATAGGAGATGCATTACCATCAGAATTGCTTTTATCTAACAATAGTGGAAATGCTCGCTCTGCAACATCTACATTTGATATAACTTCAGAAATTACAATTTATGCATATCATTGTGTTGAAGAAGACAATAACGGCGAAATTACATATACACGCGAAGGCGATTATATTAAAGGAACTGCAAATCCTGAAAACTTAAAATGGTCTGTTGATTTAAATCAAACTGGTCACTGGCAAATAGAAGGCGTAGTTTACCAGCAATATGATTCAGAGTCTTATGGATATATCTTACGGGGAACAACAGATTTTTCTTTAAGCAAAATGGTCTTTAATACATCAATAGATGAATTGAATTTGCCGCTAATGCCAAACTCTGTTGACGAAATTCCAGGAAGCATTAATCTTGAAATAACATCATCAGTTGAAGAAGTTGTAAAGGTTATTTATAAAACATCGATTACTGGTCACGAAAGTGGTTATTTGGAATTTGAAGAAGGAAAGTGTAATTTAAGTTTTACAGATGTAACAGCTGGAAACTATAAAGTAAACTTATCATTTGTAGATGCTGCTGAAAATGTTTTATATAGTTGCCCAGAAAGCATACCTGTATTCTCTGGATTTGTAACAGATACCTGGTATGGTAACAGTTCTTATTTTCAAAAGGATACAGATGGTAATTGTACATTCGAATTAACAGAAGATGTAATAGAAACATATGCTAAGAATGTAAAGCCTCTTCCAGATAATACATATCCGATTATTCTTTACGATAAGTTTTCAGTTGATAAAACGGAATTTGATGGCCAGAAATACGGCTTTAATGTTTTCACTACAGAGCCTTCTGAAGGTGCTAAACTTGGTGATGGCATTACTCTTGCAAAAGATAGAAAAGTATTTGATTTTGCAATTGATGATGTAACTCAGGCAATTTATACCGTTGAAGCTAATGCTTCCGGTAATGGCGTAAAGGTAGTTTCATATCCTTCTTATGGCGGTTATGAATTTGGTAGATCCTTAGGTAATGTGGTAGATACATCAGATGAAGATTTTCAGTATGCCAGAATTGTTTCTCTTTGTGCTTACAATGGTGTTGTTTATGCTTTTGTTGTGAATCCTGTTAAGGAAAGTTATAGTGACGATGATGAAATAACTTTTGTAATAAAAAAATATGAGAATGGAAGCTGGCAAGACTTTTCGGTATGCGATGTAGAATATTCTCGAATATCTGATTTTGATTTCTATCTCGATACAGATGCTTATGATTATATTCCGACTTCATTTCCTAAGATAGCTGTTAGTAACGGTTATTTATATTTATCATATTGTTCAAAGAAAGTTGTTGATTCAGAGTACAACACTATAAAAGATTATACTTTTGAATGTTATAAATTCAAAATTAATGACTTAGAACTTGACCAGGTTGCTCTGTTTGAAAGACTTGTTAGAGATGATGGTAATAACACAACTGAAGATTTAGGTATAAAGCCATATCAGAATGTCATTGACGTTGAAGATATTTATGTAATTCCAGATACAAATAATACTGACAAAGAAAATATCTATATTCTTGTCAGTGAAAAATATGGATCTGGTTCATCTGGTTTGGCAACGTCGGGTGGCCTTATAACAATAGTATCAACTCAATCAGAAGAGACTCACTCGCTTGAACTTGTAAACAGAGGAACTGAAACTGCACCTGTATATGTATTTGGCTGCCATAGATTTGGATCTGGAAGTATAGCTAGATATCCAAGTGATTCTGTGTCATACTTCTATGGTGCTACAAAATTTGTAGCCAAGAAACCTGATGAACTCATAATAGCTGATGAAGGGTGTTATGATTCAGGAACTAATACAAACAGACTTGTGAAAATCAATTTGACTACATTTGCTATTTCTGGAACTACTGAAGTGAATTTTGGTTTTGACAGTGGTGGTGGAAGTTCTGGTGGTTGTGGATATATAAATTACTATAATTAATTACAATTAGAAATGAACGAAAGTGTACTTATTAGTGTCTGCATTCCAGTTTTCGATTCAGAATTGTATTTAGAAAGATGCTTGCAGTCTGCTTACAAACAGAATTTTGACTCATTTGAAATTCTTGTTGTAAGCGATGCAAGTGTTGGCCGTGATGAAAAAAACAAATCTGCAAAAAAAATTGTAAAACAGGCACAAAAAGATTGTAAACTTTATAGAAAAAAAGCTGGCCTAACGTCCATTAAAATTCATTTTTTTGAACACAGCGAAAACCGTGGTTTGATAGAAGCTCGTAGAACTTTAGTTTATGAAGCTCATGGAATTTATATAACTCAGCTTGATAGTGATGATGAACTTGCAGATGATGCTTTGAAGTCATTGTTTGAGGCTTCTCAGTATGATATTCAAAACGAACATAGCGGACTTGATATTATTCATGGTACATCAGTTTCCGGCAGTTTTACTACAGATGGGATTTTTGTACCATCAAAAGAAAATCGGTATGGAAAAATTGTATACGAAAAAATTACTGGACGTGATATTTTTCATCGTTGGCTGATAGGGCAGGAGCTTACTTCAAATACCTGGGGTAAACTTATCAAAAAAGAAATCTTCCTGCAGTCTTATGATTCCATTCCATATACTCAATGCAATATGGCCGAAGATGTTCTTTTGTTCTTCTTTATTTCACAATATGCAAAATCCTATGTAGGAATAAAAAACGAAGTCTATCACTATCGAATAAATATCGGAATGACTAGCACCCGCAAAATCGACACTCTTCAAAAATGGAAAATGATTTGTTCCACGGCTAGTGTCTTTACTATCATTTCTGAATGGATAAAAGAAAATGAAAATGCACTTTTGCCTGATGAAATAGAAAAACTAAGATTCATGGCCCGGTCATATCTTGCCAATAACCTCAAACAAATGCACGAAGTCGTCATCCCCGAACTCCAGCCCCAAGCCCGCGAACTTCTCTGCGATTACTGGGGTAGTGACTTTGTAGACACAATAGAACATGCAATGAGTAAATAAACTAAACTGGTTTAAAAACTGGTTGACTTTATTTTTTTTCAGCATTATCTTATATACAGATATAGGAGGTGCTTATGGCTTTTTCATTTACTCCAGACGCTTTTAATGTTTATAACGTTGGCTCTTTTGATGCTAAAACATACTTTGCCGAATTTTTGAGAAAAGTACAGGGTGGGGCAAAAATCAATATTTCCAAAAACGGCAAAAAAGTTGCTGTTTTACAAGGCATAAAAACTGTACAGAATGAAGCAGCCATGGAAGCTCATAGACGTATTATTGCACGTTCTCAAAAATTTGCTGCTCTTCGACAACAAAATGGTTTTGAGGCAATGTCTGCTGCTGATATAAAGGAGCTCAAAGATGCTGGAAGAAAATACTAGTTCTTTTCCTTGCTTTGTGGCAGATACGTCTTTTATGGCAGCATATCTTTTGAATGGTTTATGTTCTGAAGAATTTTCAGACTGCATAAAAGATATTGAATACATCTTAGAGAATAACGGGCAGATTTATGTTCCTCAATTGTTCTGGTATGAAATCTATAATGTTCTCTTATATAAGGTAAGAAAGAATAAACCTGGTCAGATTGGAATTACTAAGGCTGATGCAATGGACATTTTTTATGATTTACAGAAGCTTCCGATTTATACTGAGCCACAATCTGATGGTGAAATCAGAAGTAGGATTTTTGATTTAGCAGAAGAATATGATTTGTCCTATTATGATGCTTCTTATCTTGAACTTGCGCGACGATACAATCTGCCATTAAAGACTTATGACAATGGATTGCTTCGCACTTCGTGCTCGCAATGACGATTTTTTTTATGTGCTCGCAATGACGAAGATTACAGTATGCTCGCACCAATGATACACATCGGTTTGCAATGACGATATTTGCTGACAGACCTCAATAAAATCACTATAATATACGCATATTTTAGCCTTTGGCTTGGAGTGTATTAGATGAAAAAGATTATTTCCGGTAAGGTTCGCGAGGTTTATGACCTTGAAGATGGACGCATGGTGATTGTAACCACTGACAGAATTTCTGCTTTTGATGTTATTCTGCCAACTATGATTACTGACAAGGGTAAGGTTTTGAATGCCCTTGCTAATTTCTGGTTTGATTACACTAAAGACATTGTAAAAAATCACATGATTTCAAGTGATTTGAAAGACATGCCTGCTGAATTCCAGAAACCGGAATTTGAAGGACGCACAATTCTTGTAAAGAAGCTTAAGATGATTCCTTATGAAGTAATCGTTCGCGGATATATGTTTGGTTCTATGTACGAGGCTTATAAGAAGGGCGAGCCATTCCTTGGTCACAAGTTTGATAAGGAATACAAACAGGCAGAAAAACTTGATGAGCCTATCGTAACTCCTTCTACTAAAGCTGCCGAAGGTCATGATATCAACGTAACTCTTCAGTATATGAAAGATGATCTTGGTGAAGAGCTTGGAACAAAAATTGAACAGGCTGCTCTTGCAATCTACAAAAAGTGTTATGAGCACGCTAAGGCTAACGGAATTATTATCGCTGATACTAAATTTGAATTTGGTCTTGATGAAAACGGAGAACTTGTTCTTGGTGATGAAGTTTTGACCCCAGATTCAAGCCGTTTTTGGGATGCATCAAAATATGAAGTAGGTGGAAGTCCTGCAAGCTACGACAAGCAGTTCGTTCGCGACTGGCTCAAGGAGCACAATCTTGCCGGCGACCCTAACATCAAAGAGATTCCAGCTGATGTAGTTGCCAAGACTGCTGCTATTTACAAAGAGTGCCAGACTCGCATCTGTCATAAATAAATATAATTCCTCACAGAGGCACTGAGGGCACAGAGAGAATATATAAAAATATAAACTCTGTGTTCTCTTTAGCTCTGTGAGAAATTCAATCATAAAAAAATTAACACATTTAATAAAATTTCTAACCTTTTTATAAGAATTCTTAAAATCATTTCAAATAATCCTAAAAAAATCAAATTAAATTCCTAAAAATCTTCATTCAAAAATCCTTCTGACAGGCTTATATTTACCATGTAATCTAAAAAAGCATCTATTAGGAGGAAAATTAGATGAAAAAAAGCGTTATTTTTGCTGTTGCACTTATGTGCGTAGCATCATTGTTTGCCGCTCCAAAAAAGAAGGCAAAGGCTGGAAGTGGAAAGATTAAGATTGGTATTGTAAACAACCCACCATCAGAATCAGGATATCGTGCTGCTAACGTTAAAGACATGGAAACTGTATTTACTGCAGCAAAGGGATATGATGTTAAGACTTTCTACAGCCTTAAGAATGATGAGCAGTTGAATGCTTTCTCTCAGTTCGTAACAGACGGCGTAGACTACATTTTCTTGTCTGCTGCTGATACTGCAGGATGGACTTCTGCATTCAAGAAGGCTCAGAAGGCTGGAATCAAAGTATTCCTTTTTGACCGCATGGTTGATGTAAAAGAAAACCTTTATGAAGCTGCTGTTGTTTCAGACATGGCTAAAGAAGGTGAAACAGCTGTAAACTGGCTCAAGGCTCAGAAGCTTCCAGAATACAAAGTAATTCATATTCAGGGTGCTATGGGATCTGCCGCTCAGATTGGTCGTACAGGTGCTTTGGATGCTGAGTTTGCTAAGGGAACAATGAAGAAAGTTGTTCAGCAGACAGCTACATGGGACGAAGCAGAAGCAAAGAAGATTGTTGAATCAGTTATCAACTCTGGTGAGGATTTCAATGTAATCTATGCTGAAAATGATGGTATGGCTAAGGGTGCTGTTGCTGCTCTTGATGAAGCTGGTATTACACACGGTGTAAACGGTAAAGTTGTTGTAATGGGATTCGACTGCAATAAATGGGCTCTCCGCGAATTGCTCGCTGGTAACTGGAACTATGATGGTCAGTGTTCTCCATTCCAGGCTGCTGTAATCGAAAATATGATTAAGACTGGCAAGATTCCTTCAAAGACAGTAATTTCTGAAGAAAAAGGATTCGATGCTAAGACAATTACACAGGCTGACATTGACACTTATGGTCTTGGTGACTAAATAATAGTCCTCTTGTAAATATGGCGGCGTAAAGACATTCCTTTACGCCGTTTTTTTTGAAGACTTAAGTCATTCCGAACTTGTTTCGGAATCTAAAAAAAAGGATCCTGAAACAAGTTCAGGATGACAAAGGTACAAATAAATGGAAAATAATGTTGTTTTAAGTGCACGTGGAATTTACAAAGAATTCCCTGGAGTAAAGGCTCTTCAGAATGTAGACTTTACTTTGAGGGAAGGTGAAATCCATGCTCTAATGGGTGAAAACGGAGCTGGAAAATCAACTCTGGTAAAAGTTCTCACCGGTGTATATGAAAAAGATTCTGGAGAAATCAGAATAGCAGGAATAGAAGGCCCTGTTACAATTCGTTCTCCTCAGGATGCTCAGAATCTGGGTATCTCAACAGTATATCAGGAAATTACTCTCTGTCCTAATCTTACAGTGGCAGAGAATATGTATATAGGTCGCGGTAATTACAAATTTGTAAATCGCCGTGCCCAGGAAAAAAAGGCAGCAGAACTGCTTTCAAAACTTAATATTCCAGCTAAGGCAGGTCAGCAACTTGGAACCTGTTCACTTGCAGTTCAGCAGATGGTTGCTATTGCCCGTGCTGTTGATATGGAATGCAAGGTTCTTATTCTTGATGAACCAACTTCTTCTCTTGATGAAAAAGAAGTTGAACTTCTCTTTACTCTTATGCGAGATCTTAAGAAGCATGGGGTAGGAATCATCTTCATCACTCACTTTCTTGAACAGGTTTATGAAGTTTGCGATAAGATTACTGTTCTTCGAAACGGTGAACTTGTTGGTGAATATACAATTGCAGATTTACCTCGCGTTAAGTTGATTTCGGCTATGCTTGGTAAAGATATGGAAGATATGACAAACCTTAAAAATCAGAAGCGCCCATATACAGGTGCCGGCGAGGTTGTATATGAGGCAGAAGGCTTGTCAAGTTCAGAAGGTGTAAAACCTTTTGACTTCCTTATAAACAAAGGTGAAGTAAACGGCTTTACAGGTCTTCTTGGTTCTGGCCGAAGTGAAAGTGTCCGCGCGATTTTTGCTGCAGACCGTGTAACTGGTGGTAAGGTAAAAGTTAATGGTCACGATGTAAAAATCAATCAGCCAAAGGATGCAATGAAGGCTGGAATCGGATATCTTCCGGAAGACCGCAAAGGGGACGGAATTATTCAGGATCTTTCTGTCCGTGAAAATATCATACTTGCACTGCAGGTTCTGAATGGCTTTACAAAACCTATCAGCCGTGCGGAACAGGAAAAACTTGCTGATGAATTTATAGAGCAGCTTCAGATTAAGACTGCGTCAAAAGAAACACCAATAAAGTCGCTTTCTGGTGGTAACCAGCAGAAGGTAATTCTTGCCCGCTGGCTTTTGACACATCCTCAGTATCTGATTCTTGATGAACCAACCCGTGGTATCGATGTTGGTACAAAACTCGAGATTCAAAAGCTTGTGCTCAAGCTTGCAGAAGAGGGTGTTTCCGTTACCTTCATTTCTTCTGAAATTGAAGAGATGCTTTCTGTATGTCAGAGACTCATCGTAATGCGTGACCGTAAGATTGTAGGTGAACTGAAAGATGACCTTTTGCGTCAGGATGTAATTATGCAGACTATTGCGGGAGGCAAGGCACAAAATGGCTAATAAAATTGTAAATCAGATTAAAAAACTTTTTCAGTCGCAGCTTGCGATTCCGCTTGTTGCTCTGATTGTACTTGTTGTTTTCAACCTTATTCGGGATCCAAGTTTCTTTTCTATTGTGATTAAGAAGAACAATCTTGGAAATACAGTTCTTTCTGGCAACTTAATCAGTATTTTGAACGGTGCTTCTGAGCTGGTAATTCTTGCAATCGGAATGACTCTTGTGACCTCTGCAACCAAAGGACAGGATATTTCCATTGGTGCATCTGCAGCAATTGCAGGTTCTGTATTCGTAAAGATTCTTCGTGCAGGAAACATAAATGGGGGAACAATTCTTCTTGGTTTGATTCTTGCCTGTATTGTTGCAATTATCTTCTGTTTATTCAATGGTTTGCTTATTGCTAAGTTCAATATTCAGCCGATGATTGCTTCCCTGATTCTTTTTACAGCAGGCCGTCCTATTGCTTACTGGATTAACGGTGGTGCTACTCCTAATGTTGAAAGCCCACTTCTTACTTACATCGGTGGATTTATTCCGCATATTGCAATTCCAACTCCTATTATTGTGGTTGTTATTTTCATTCTGCTTATAAATCTTCTTTTGAAAAAAACAACTCTTAGTCTTTACATTCAGTCTGTAGGTATTAATGAGCGTGCTGCAAAACTCAATGGCATTAATCCTGTTATCTGGAAACTTGCTGTATTTGTAATTCTTGGCGTTTGTGTAACAATGGCCGGTTCTATCAATGTATGCCGTATTGGTCTTATAAATCATGAGACAATCCTTCTTGATATAGAAATGGATGCCATTCTTGCTGTTGCTATTGGTGGTAACTCACTTGGAGGCGGTAAGTTTAAGCTTTCTGGTTCAATCCTTGGCGCTTATATTATCCAGGCTCTTACAATCACGCTTTATGCAATGAAGGTTTCTTCAACCGCAGTAAAGGCTTACAAGGCAATCGTAATCATTATCATTGTAGTTGCCGGTTCTCCAGTTGTAAAAGCATGGATAGGTCAGCTTAAAGATAAGATTATAGCAAAGAAGGAGGCTAAATAATTATGGCAAATATTTTTACTAATCTTTTTGGCAAAAAAGAAAATAAACAGCCGCTTTCAAATACAGCTCTGCTTCTTACGATTACAATTTGTATTTTCGTTGGAATGTATTTACTTGCAATGATAATCTGGGGCGGAGGATTTTTGAATCCGCAGCAATTCCTTGATTTATTTAATAATAACTCATATCTGATTGTTGCGGCTTGTGGTCTTACAATCGTAATGATTACCGGTGGAATTGATATTTCTGTTGGTGGTTCCATTGCTCTTATTACTATGGCTTCTGTAGTATTTATGGAAGATCATAATGGCGGTATTTTCAGTTCGATTCTGATATCACTTGGAATTGGTCTTGCAATGGGACTTGTTCAGGGATACCTTGTTGCCTTCCTTAAGATTCAGCCATTTATTGTTACACTTGCCGGTATGTTCTTTACCCGTGGTATGACAACAATTGTTAGTAGAATTCCGCGTACTGCAAGTAATGAGCTCTTCCTTGAATTAAAGGATTTTTATATTGACATTCCTTTCCTTGGTACCTGGGCACGTAACGGAAACTGGATTCCTGCTTCTATTGAAGTGGGTGTAGTTATTGCACTTTTGGTTGTACTGCTTTTATGGGCTATGCTCAAATGGACACGTTTTGGACGTAACCTCTACGCTGTTGGTGGAAATAACGAAAGTGCCCTTATGCTTGGTATAGATGTACGCAGAACTCAGTTCTATGCATACATTTTATGTGGTGTTCTAGCAGGTATAGCAGGTTTCTGTTATCTTCTGCATACTGGTGCTGGAAATGCCTCAAATGCTACTGCTGCCGAAATGCAGGCAATTGCTTCATCAATCATTGGTGGAACCTTGCTCAGCGGTGGTGTTGGTAGTGTAGTTGGAACTATGTTTGGTGTTATGTCCCTTAAGACAATCAACAACATCGTAGTTGCTTCTGGCTTGAGAGAGCCTTACTGGCAGAGTATTACTACAGGACTTATGCTCGCATTCTTTATCCTCCTGCAGAGCGTAATCCTGTCACAGCGAAAAAAGAAGCTGGGTAATATGGCTGGCTAAAGCTGAAGTTTATACTCACGGGGCGAAAGCCCCGTATTTTTTTTGAAAATGTAACTGAAGTAGTGAGGGTCAGAAAAACCGCATTCGTAGGCTATGTCATAGCCCTTCATGTCTGTTTCACGCATCAGACGTTTTGCATTTTCCAAACGAACGTTAGTTAGGTATTCTATAAACGTAGTTTTACATTCCTGTGAAAAAATTGTACTAAAGTGGTTTGGGCTCAGAGCAACAGCCTGTGCGACAGTAGTAAGAGTTGTGTTCTGGTCTGCGTAGTTTTCTTCGATATAGTGTTTTGCTTTTAGAATAACATCTGCATATTTTCCAGTCATTTTTGAATCACGGAATTCAAGCGCAAAATTTAAAACCTGTTCAAGAGTTTTTATAAAACGGGTTTCATCACTAACAGCTTCGTCAATAAACTTGCGTTGTAAAATTTCCGGCTTTAATTCTTTTATATTGCCTCCAAGTTTTTCGACGAGTTTTGATACTGCGAAAATTAAATCAACAAGAAGATAAGATGCAAATACACTGAACTGGTCCGGGTTCTTTTTTATTAGACTCATTGATTCTTCAATAATACTTTGAATATCGCCTTTTGCGGCATACTTAAGTTTATCTACAAGCGGGTCGCCTTCTTTTAAGTCTAAGAGTGCATCTGCGGTAGCATTACCATTCTCTGCATCTGCAAGATCATCTGAACTGATTATTCTGGTCTCACTATTGCTGCTTGCCTGAAGGATTTTTTTAGCATCTTCGTATGAGGTGTTTAGTTGAGAAAGATGTTCAACTGTTTTTCCAATTGCAGTGAGAACAGTACAGTCTTCATTTTTTGTTGCAATGTGGTTAATTGTTTCTGCCGCACGGAACGTATTGTCGTCTAATTCTTCGCGGGTGCTTCCCTTAAAAATACAGACGAGAAGGTTAGAATGATGGAAAAAAGACACTGCTTCGTTTATTGCAGTGGAGTATGAGTTTAAAAGTGAGCAAGCTTCCTGTTGATTTTGATTATTATTTGTTCGGCTTTCAATGCGACTAATTAAAACCTTATAATAGCGGGATATAAGATTAAGACCGAGCTCGGAGCTTTTTTGAATTACGGTGCTCATTTCTTCGGAACCGTGCACAAGGTTGTTTAAGAACTCTTTTTTTAAGAGTGCTTCGTTTGATTTGAGTTCTTCGCGTAGGCGCGAGATGTCGGAAAGTTGTTTTCGTTCTTTATCAATTTGAACTGCGGTTTTGTTCAAACTTGCAAGAAGTTCATCTGGTGTAAAAGGCTTTAAAAGATAGTCTTCTATTCCAATCGAAATTGCTTTTTTTGCATAATCAAATTCGTCGTGACCGCTTAAAATAATTATTTTAATCCATGGCTGTGTCTGTTTGATAGCCTGAGCTAACTGTAAGCCATCCATAAAAGGCATTTTAATATCTGTAATCAGAATATCTGGTTTGATTTCGTGAATCATGGAAAGTGCAATTTCACCATCTGTCGCTTCACCTGCAAATGTAAAGCCGCTTCCTTCCCAGTCAATTTTAGAGCGGATTCCTTCGAGTACAATAGGTTCATCATCAACTGCAAAAACGCTATACATTGCTGCCTCC
>CAMNIU010000125.1 GCA_946540605.1 uncultured Treponema sp. | reverse complement strand
AGTTTGCTAAAATCGCTTTTGAAATCAGTGAGAAGTTTGATACTCCGGTTTTGTACAAAATGTGTACCCGCGTTGCTCACAGTCAGAGCATTACAGAAACTGCCGAGCGCGCAGTGCCAGAGCACAAGGCTTATGAAAAAACAATTTCTAAATATGTAATGGCTCCTGCAAACGCAATCAAGCGTCATCCTTTTGTTGAACAGAGAATGAAGGAGCTGGAGAAGTGGAGTGAGACTTCTGGTGTAAACCGTATTGAGACGGCGGATTCAAAGACTGGTATTATTACTTCGTCTACAAGCTATCAGTATGTAAAGGAAGTTCTCGGTGACAGCGTAAATATTTTGAAGCTTGGTATGGTAAATCCTCTTCCGGCTGACATGATCCGCAAGTTTGCTGAGGGCCTTGAAAAGCTGATTGTTGTTGAAGAGCTGGATCCTATTATTGAAACTTTTGTTCGCGGACTTGGTCTTAAGTGCGAAATTCACGGAAAAGATATGTTCCCAATCTGCGGCGAGTTCAGCCAGAATCTTGTGGCTGCTGCTTTTGGTTGCGAGGTTCCACAGGGCAAAAAGCTTGACGGCGTTCAGATTCCTGTTCGCCCTCCAATTATGTGTGCGGGCTGTCCTCACCGCGGAATGTTCTATGCCCTCAACAAACTGAAGGTAACCGTATTTGGTGATATCGGCTGTTATACTTTGGGAAGCGTAGCGCCACTGTCCGCAATGGACGTAACTCTTTGTATGGGTGCTTCCTTCAGTGGACTTCACGGCTGGAACAAGGCCGGTGGCGCAGAAAATGAAAAGAAATCTGTTGCTGTAATCGGAGACTCAACCTTTATGCATTCGGGTATGACTGGTCTTGCAACAATTGCTTACAATCAGTCTAACTCAACAGTAATCGTGCTTGATAACTCAATTACCGGTATGACAGGCCATCAGCAGAATCCTACAACAGGAAAGAACCTTTATGGTGATCCTGCCGGCCGCGTAGACCTTGAAGCTCTGGCCCGTGCTATGGGAATCAACAGAGTTCGCGTAGTTGACCCTTACAACATTGCTGAATGTGAAGCGGCTGTTCGCGAAGAGCTGGAAGTTGCTGAGCCAAGTCTTATCATCAGCCGTCGCCCTTGTGCCCTTCTCAAAGAAGTTAAGCACAATCCTCCGCTGGTAGTTGATCAGGACAAGTGTAAGAGCTGCAAAATGTGTATGAAGATTGGCTGCCCTGCAATTTCTATGAAGGGCGGAAAGGCTAAGATTGATGCGACACTCTGCGTAGGTTGTAAAGTATGTAGCCAAATGTGCAAATTTGGTGCACTGTAAGTATACGTCATTGCGAACCACGAAGTGGTGAAGCAATCTATGGGACTATGGATTGCTTCGCTACGCTCGCAATGACGGCGGGGGCGTTACGGGGGCTGGCCCCCGTTAGAAGGGGTAGCCCGCAACGTAGTGCGGGCGTAGGGGGAGACTTCCCCCTCCTTATGAATGGAGAATATTATGGTAAAAAATATAATGATTGTTGGCGTGGGCGGACAGGGTGCTTTGCTTGCGTCTAAAACTTTGGGACAGGTTCTGCTTGATGCGGGCTATGATGTAAAGGTTAGCGAGGTTCACGGAATGAGCCAGCGCGGCGGTTCGGTTGTTACTTATGTACGCTATGGAGACAAGGTTTATTCACCAATCGTAGATAAGGGCGAGGCTGATTTTATTGTTTCTTTTGAACTGCTTGAGGCTGCCCGCTACACTGAATGGCTTAAGGCTGACGGACAGATTGTTGTAAATACTCAGAAGATTGACCCAATGCCTGTAATTACCGGTGCGGCTGAGTATCCGGAAGACCTGGTTGGCACAATGGCAAGGGCCGGCATTAAGGTTGATGCCCTGGATTGTCTCACTCTTGCTGAGCAGGCCGGAACTGCAAAGTCTGTAAACATTGTTTTGATGGGACGCCTTTCCCGCTACATGGACTTCCCTGTAGATGCATGGATGGCTGCTATTGAAAAACTTGTAAAGCCTCAGTTCCTTGAGATGAACAAAAAAGCCTTCATGCTTGGACGTGGCGAGGAATAAAATGCCAGAGAATAAGAAAATCAAAATCAAAGATGAAACCGACAAGACTCTTTACGAGGTAAAACTGGACACACCTTCTGAATCTAAGAAGATGAATCCGGTTCTTAAAGCATTTCTGCTTATCCTCGCAATTCCTGCCGGTTTTGCAATTGGTTATCTGTTGTTTAAATATTTATAGATTCCCGTGTCGAGCACGGGAATGATAATCAACTTAACACAAATCTTATAGGGTATCTGAAGCGGACTGCAACCGGCTTTTCATTCATAAGGGCCGGTTTGCAGATAATTCCATCCAGTGCTGCAATTGCCGCTTCAGCGAATCCATAGCCTGGATCTTTCAATACATTTACATGCCTGATATTTCCTGCTTCATCAATAAAAAGTTCCAGGTATACCACTCCTTCAATTCCCTGTTTCATTGCCATTTTTGGATATTCAATTTTTGAAAGAATTGACTTTGTAGGAATTTCTGGAACTACAGAAATTTTATGTTGAGGCACATAGTCAATTTCTACAGGAACTTCTTCTTCAACTTCCACAACTTCTTTTTCAGTTTCCTGAATTGTTTCAGAAGCTTTTACAGAGTTTACGACAACTTCTTTTTTTTCGATGATTGGTGGTGGAGGTGGTGGCGGAACAAACTCCTCTACATCTACAAGCTTGAAAATTTCTGCATCTATTTCTTCTTCGGGAACAGAGTTCTTTACAGAAAATCTTACGCATACTAGGACTATGATATGTACTGCAATTACTAAGCCAAAAAGCAGAGGCCTAACTAACGGTCGGTATTTTTGTAAAGCTTCAACTTTCATCTTAATTCCTCTTTTACAACAAAACTTACGACTCTATGCTGCAGAAGCTGAAGAACGTTAACCACATCATTTATAAATTTGTATGGCGTATTTTTGTCGGCAATGATATGGATTCGAGCGGTAGGCTCTTCTGCAATTTTTCCGGCAATCAGAAGCTCAAGGCTTTCCGGAGAAATCTGATTTCCTTCTACAAAAATTCCCCCGTCCTTTTTTATCCAGATTTCAAGATTTTTTTCTTCCTGAGTTTTTTCCAGAATCTTTGCTTCTGAATATTCTATCTTTTCTTCGTGCCTCTGATTAATCAGCGAAATCAGCATAATGAAAATCAAAAGTAAAAAGCCTATATCTGACATGGAAGCTGTTGCGATGCTTGCCTTACGTTTTCGTCGTTCGATTTTAAACATCTGAATCCTCCAGGCGGAATGAAAAGTTTTCTATCTTCTGTTGTTTAATTTCGTAGATAATGTCTACAACGTGCTGGTATTCTGTGTTAGCGTCTATTAAAAGCAGAAAGGTCATGTTTGGCCACTCTGCTTTTTTTTCTGACACGGCAGTACGGAGTTCGTCGAGTGTGAGACTTTTGTCATCTACGAGAATCGAGCCGTTGGCTGTGAGACGGCATTTCATTAAATCATCAGTCTTAACAATTCTTGGTTTGTCCTTAACCGGAAGATTCAACAGGAAGCCCTTGTTCACATTAAAGCCTGCAATCACTATAAAAAAGATAATCAGCAGAAATGAAAGGTCATTCAATGCACCAGAGCTCGAAGATTCATCTGGCGCATGCTTCATAAAACGCTTAATCATAATCAGGCTCTTTTCTCCAGTTTGTCTTCGAAGTCATCAACAGTATTGTCATCGAGTAGTTCTGGAATCAAATCATTAATGCATTTTGAAGTTTCTGCAGCAAAGGTATCTACACGCTGAACTAAAAGGTTGTATGCAACAAGAGCTGCAATTGCAATAATCAAACCAAAGACTGTTGTAATCAGAGCTTCATAAATTCCGTTTGCTACAAGCTGAGCGTTTACATCTGTTGCAGCGGCAATTGATTTAAATGCACCAATCATTCCTGATACAGTTCCTAAAAATCCTGTGAGCGGTGCAATTGATGAAAGAGCTGTAAGATAGTTAAAGCCGTTTTCCATTCGGCGGATTCGTTCCTGTGCTTCGCACTCTGCGGCATTAGACATACGTGCTTCACCAAATTTTGAGTTTGTCAAAAGTGCATACAAGATTGTTGCTGCAGTTTTTTTATGGCTGAGTTCAGAAAGCATTTTTTCTGCTTCATCTTTTTTGCCTTCGCGAAGGCACTGCTTTACTTTGTTTGAAAGTGGGGTTACTTTGCAGTCATGCCAGCCGATGTAAATGCAGCGTTCAATAATGATTGTAAGTGTTGCGATTGAGAATACGAGCAGAACCCACATAAAAGGTCCGCCAAGATTAAAAAGTTCGATTAAGCTCCATTTGCTTTCCATAATAATTTTTCTCCTTTTGTTTTAGTAAGTTAATTTAAATCCTATGTTGATAAGAGGAATACCAATGTTGAATCCGACTGATGAAGGAACGTCTGAGGTTTCTCCAGTGTAAGCATCAAAGGTGCTTCCTGCTTTTGGTGAGTAAAGGTTAACAAAGATGTCTTGTGCTCCACCATAAATTTCCCATTTGAGTTTTCCACCCCTTGTTTCAAATTTGTAGGCTACGCGCAAATCTACCGGGCATGAAATCTGAGATCTGAGAGTGTCGCTGTACCATGAGTGCTGAGAGTATCTCTGAATTACAGTTCCGTCTTCCATAACTACTGGGTAGCAGAATATTTCTCCTGTTTCGCGAAGCGGTGTTCCAGATGCAAAGGTTCCCTTTACCATAATGTCCCAGTGACTTGTAGGGTGGAAGTTTGCAACAAGGTTTACAGTATGGAATCGGTGATATTCAGGATAGTACCATTCGTCCAAAGGCTCGCCTCTCATAGAAACCTGATTTTCAAATTCTGGAGCAGTAGGATTCTTAAACTTTGCATTGATGAAAGAGTAAGAAATATATCCGTCGTACCACTTTCCAGTCTTCTTCTGAAGCATGAGATCGAAGCCGTAAGAATAACCTATGCCATCATTCTTATATAAAACATTTCCTGTATTTGCATTGTACTGTTCAATCATGTAAAGTCGTGAATAATAATATCTGTAATAACCTTCAAGCTTAAAGTTCCAGTCATCTGCCAGTTGAATGTCAGTTCCAAGAACAGAGAAAACAGCTTTATTCATTTCACAGTTATCTACACCTGCGGCATTAGTAACAAGTCCCATTTCAACAGGGATGGTAGAGAATAAACCGACTCCGCCAGAGAATGAAACTCTGTCAAAAATTCCCTGATTTCTCCATGGAGTATAGCGGATTGTTCCGCGGGGACTGAAGACCGGTTTTGAATTAAGAAATAAATCCTCATCTTTATTTGAAATAAAGAAGTGGTCTGCACGTAACCCAAGTTCTCCATTAAAAAGGGTACCTTCGCTGCCAAAACTCATAAGAGCATAAGCAGCTGAGTTTACCATATTATTTCCTTTTGCCTCAATTACAGCATCATAATGATTAAAGGCTGGAAGATAAGGATTATCAGAAGGTCGTTCTACCCAGGTATTAACGGTGTCTTTTGTAATACTCTTTGACCACATGATGTCTGCACCGGCTGCAATGGTCATAGTTTTATTGAGCTCATATTCACCTTCAAGCTTACCTTCTATTGAGTGTTCATTAATAACTTCTGAGAAAGAGTTTTTCAGTTCCGGAAGATTATAGGACTTTGAAGCAATTGCTTCTGGTGAGAGTAATGATCCATACTGAGTTATAAAATCATCATTGTATTTATACTTTCCTGACAGAATCTGTTTCTGGGCAACATCTTCTTTTGTGAATGCATAAGAAAGGAATCCTTTGAATTGAAGTTTTTCTGTAGGCAGCCATTTTGTATTAAGTTGAGTAAATGCCTGCAGCATAGAATAATCCATTGCTAAAGATTCTTTTTTTCCGTCTTCTTCTGTTGAACTTTCATAACCGATTCCATCTCCTCCAATAAAACCGCTCAAAGTAAAGTTTAGTTTTTCTGTCGGATTATAGTAGAACTTGGTATAACCGTTGCGGATGTAAGGACAAACATTAATCATATTAAGAGCATCTGCAAGATCGCCTTCTGTAATTAATTTTTTATAAAGGGCAAAAAGTGGATCCAGATAAGTTACCTTGCCTGCAGCAAACATTCCTGCCTTTTCACCGAAAGGTATCTGGAGATAAGCATTTGTAGAAATATCGGAAGAAGAAACCGTAAACGAAAGCTTTTGTTCTTTCGGAGTTATGGTGTTTACTTCAAGAAGTCCGGCAAGTGCACGTCCATAGCGGGCTGAAAAAACTCCGTTAGACATTTTTACACTATCTACCATTCCAGGATCAAAGATGGAACAGATTCCACCCCACTGCCATGGGAACAAAAGATATACTCCGTCCATAACTGCAGTTGTATCGCGAGGATATCCGCCACGAACAGAAGGTTGTGTTCCTCCATAGCTGATGCCAGGTAAGGTGTTTACAGATGACATTACATCTTCAACTAATCCCATTCTTGAAGTTGATTCAAAAGTTTCTTTTTCAATAACAACTGAAACTCCGGATTGCTCGTCTGTAACTCCAGGTGCTGAGCGTTCTACAACAAGTTCTTTTCCTTCAATAACTTCTGCCATAGAAAGAGCTGCAGAAAGATTAGTTTGATTTTCTTTGAAGGTGAGTTCTTCGCTTCTGTAGCCAGGGTAAGAAAGAATTACTTTTCCTGATTTTACGGAATCTGGAATTTCAATTAAAGCAATTCCGTTTTCATCAGTAAAAGAAATGAGTTCGGCTGAATCAGAAACTGAAACTTTTACACCTTCCAGAGGAAAGTCCAGTTCATTATCATTTACTGTAATAGTGATTTGATATGCGCTGAGACTTGCAGCGCAAAAAAGACTGAGTGCCCCAATCCAAAAGGCACTCTTGAGTTGTTTACTGAGTTGCATTTTTATCTCCTGCTAATTAGACACTTATGCAGGAGATTTTTGTCACTAAAATTCTATTTGATTCTTTTCTGGATGAGCCCGCAGAGGAACTTGTAAAGCATTCCTAACAGAATTGTAGCGGCAAATACTACTGCAAAATAAATTGCAAGATTGTAGTGACCTGCCTTATAGAACGGCGCAGAACCAAACTGAGGATGTGGCTGATAAATCAAAAAGCGGAAGGCTGTGAGTGGAATAAGATTCATCATATAAGTTTCCAGAGAAAATTTGCCAAAAAAGCGGCTCACCGGATTTGAAACCTTGTACTTTAGCATGATTGTAAAGAGCAAAATTGTGAACATCATGCTGTATGGAATTACACAGAAATAGGTCGCAATTTTATTACCAATGTCCGGGCCGTTTCCGCTGAACTCTGACCACCAGCCAAACTTCCACTGACCAAAGCCTGAAAGAAAATAAGTAGCAGCAGTAATCACAATAACAAGTACGAGTTTTCCCCAGTAGAGTTTCTGGAACCACTCACGGATTTTATTTTCAAAGCGGGCAAAAAGCATACCAATAAAAAGGGCAGGGCAGGAGTTAATCCACCATTCACCGGAAATCCAGAAAAGTTTTTGTTGTGTCCACCATTTTTGACGAAGTTCCGAAGCACTGTTAAGCCACCAGTTTTTTGGGCCAGCCCACCATGCAAAGTGTCCGTTCACACAGAAAATCATTCCAAGCAGAAGAATTACTGCGGCCATAAGTGTAAAACAGATTTTTTGATTTTTGATTTTTTTGAAAATCAGATAAAAGGCAGTATAGAGAATTGCGGCAATAATCGGATACCAGGCATATTCATTCATCATTGTGAAGCCGAGAATATTTGTAATCCACTGTGCAACGGGGAGTTTTTCGCCGCTTGCAAAACGTGCAATACCGTATATGAGAATGCTGACATAATATGGAATTACCAGTGTCTTAAGAACTCGTTTTTTCATAAAGCCGTTCAGATAATCTGGTTTGGTTTCAAGGCTTTTGATTAGGCCGTAGCCTGAGCAGAAAAAGAAAACTGCTACAAACAGAAAGCCGGCATTTACAAAAATACTGAGTTCGCCAGGTTTATTATATCCACCGCCTGCCCACTGGAATGCGCCTTCCTGTGAAATATGGTGGAGAATTACACCAATAGCAGCAAAGCCACGAAGAGACTTCATTGTCTCCAGCGAAGTAGAATCTTCGTGGAACTGGTCTTTTTTGAAACCGGCGAATTTTCCGCCCCAGATAAATAGTGCCAGAATAAGCACATAGACAGTGTAGGTTAAGTACATTTTTTATTCCTCCTAAAAAACGTCATTGCGAGGAGCGAAGCGACGTGGCAATCTACAATATGGATTGCTTCGCTTCGCTCGCAATGACAGCTATTCCATTATGATCACATTCCATGAAAGCGGCTTTACCTTTGTGATTGCAATACCACCTTCGAGTTTTGCAGTCTTGTTTACAGCTGGTTCTTTCCAGTCATTTCCGGCTCCGCTTTTTGCTTCAAAATCTTTGCTGAACATTTCGTAATGTGTTAGTTTCGTAAAACGAATATCTGCACCAAGGTCTGCAAATCCACGGAGATCGATCTCCAGCGGGTAGTTTTCTGTTTCATTACGATTGATTATAAATACTGCAAGACGGCCAGATTTTTCATCCCAGGCTGCGGCACTGTCTATGTAGTTTACATTGTTCTTGCCAGTGTACTGAGAGGTGTCGTCAATTGCGTAGCCTGGCATATCAAAGGTTTCTGATTCAACAGATACCTGAAGTGAAGTGCCGCGTGCATATTCTATGAGCTGACGGAATGCATAGTGAGTTGCAGGCTTCCATATAGTATCGTGGTTAGATGCGGCTAACGCACCAAGCCCACCGGTCATACAACCGATTTTCACGCGGTCTGCATGTCGTAAAAGGGCGAGCTGAATGGAAGTCATACTGAGTAATTTGAGCATGTCTCCGCCCGGGAACTCGCGCTCCGGCATATTGTCCGGGTCGTGGCGGATGTATTGACGTTCAGAATCAAAGTGGTAATGAACCCGCGCCATGTTATATGGACCATAGCCTGGATGGAGCTCGCTGAATGGTCGAGGAAAGGCACCATATTCGTCGAACGAAATATTTACTTTGCGAGGTGAGCGGTGCTTTGCCTGAATGTAATCAAGCATGGCCGTTTCTGTATTGATAAAATCTTCATAATAAAGAGAACCGCCAAGCAGAGCCAAGGTGTCTCCCGGTTTTGCAATGTGGTAATGGTGAAGGGCAAGGTAGTCAACTGTGTCATAGCACTGATCCATAACCTTTGCTTCCCATTCCGGATAGTGGTCCATAAAAGATGCAGAAGAACCGCATACTACAGTCTCAATAGAAGCATCAATCCATTTCATAGCCTTTGAAGCTTCGTGGCAGAGTGTTCCGTAACCAGTTGGATTTTTCTCCCACGAACCAAGCTGCCAGTGACCGTCCATCTCATTACCAAGACACCAGGTCTTTACACCGTAAGGTTTTTCGTGACCATATTTTTTGCGAAGATCAGACCAGTAAGTTCCGCCTTGATGATTTGTATATTCAACACAATCCATTGCGTCTTGTAGAGTACCGGTACCAAGATTCACTGTGTAAATTGGACTAGTGCCAACCTTTTCTGCCCACTGAAGATATTCATCATGACCAACATCATTTGGAATATACTGATACCATGCCGGGTCGAGGTGAACCTTACGTTCGCTGCGGGGACCGATTGAATCTTTCCACTGCCAGGCAGATACAAAGTTGCCGCCAGGCATACGAACAGCTGGCAGTCCGGTGCCACGAAGAGCATTTATAAAGTCAGTGCGGAACCCTTGTTCGTCGGCAGTTGGATGCTTTGGATTATACATTGTACCGTTTACCATGGTGCCGATGGGTTCCAGGAAGGCAGAAAAAAGTCGGGGAGAAATCTCGCCAATTTGGAATTTTGGATGAATTGTGATTCTTGCTTTTTTAGACATTTTGAACTCCAGATGTAAAACGTTTTATAAATTATAACACGGGTTTTCCCATAATGGAATTGTGAAATTCTATAGAGTTCTGTTACGTTTATGGATAACTGAGGGCGTTGCGGGGGAGGCCCCCGCTGGGTGGGGTAGTCGAAAACGCCGAAGGCGGTTGAGACGCAGGGCGGGGCTCCGCCCTCCTTATTTACCTGTACTGATTTTTTTAATCCACTTTTCGCTTTTGAGGCGGAGAAGACACCAGAAGGTTTTTACAATATCATCGGATTTAAGCGCAATGTAAATCCAGAAAGCTGACCAGTGGAAAACAAAGCCTGCAAGAATGCCGAACGGAATTGCGAGAACCCAGAGGAAAATATTGTCAGCTAACATAAGCATTTTTGTGTCACCGCCGCCACGCAAAACTCCCTTTGTCATGATGCTGTTGGTTGCGCGGAAAACTATAATAATGCTGATTGCAGCCATGAGCTGTTTAGCGATGTTTACTGTTTCTTCACTGACTTTGTAGGTGGAAATAATAGGATGGCTGGCTGCCATAATAAAGGCTGCGGAAATTGCACCAAGGGCAAGACCAAGTCCAAAAAACATCCAGCCCTGATTCATAGTTTTTTGACGATTGCCGAGTCCAAGTGTCTGGCCGGTAACAATTGCGCCAGCTTGTGAAACTCCCTGAATTACCACAGTGCTTAATTGCTGGGTTACGCTTGTAATTGCGTTAGCCGCAACAAACGCAGCTCCAAGATGACCGATTACCATAGCAACAGAATTGTTTCCGATTGCAAGAATTGCATCGCTTACTAAAACTGGAATACTGATTCTGATATATTCACCGAGCAGGGAGCCTGTCTTCATAAAGAGGTCACGGATGCGGAAACGAATTGCCTTATCCTTAAAAAACAGATATCCCAGAATCATCGCTGCTTCAAAAACACGAGCTATTAAAGTACCCAGTGCCGCGCCCGCAACTTCCATTCGTGGTGCACCAAAGTTTCCGAAGATGAATGCATAATTGGCGCCAAGGTTTACAAAAAATGCGCCGATTGAAACATAGAGCGGCAGCCTTACCTGACCCACACTGCGAAGTACTATGGTTGAAACTAATCCGGTTCCCAGAAAAAAGTAGGTTATTACAGACCAGCGGAAGTACACATCACCAAGCTGAATTATCTCGTTGTCGTTCGTGTACATCTTCATAAGTGTGCTGGGAATAAAAAGTGTGAGCAGGGCAAACGCAGCTGCCAGCCCTACGGTAATTCGCAGCATAAGGCACACAGTCTGCTTTAGTGCGTGGCCGGCTTCTTCTTCATGACCATCAGCTGCTTTCTTCATTCCCCAGTAACGGGAAACAAGAACAGAGGCTCCCATTCCGAGCCCCATACAAAAAATGTGGTATATGCTTATAAATGAGTTTGCAAGAGAAGTGGCTGAAAGTGCAGTTTCACCAAGACTTCCTACCATAATGGTATCGAGCATATTTACCCCGATACTGATAAGGCTTTGAAGTGCAATAGGAAGGGCGAGTGCAAACACGCCCTTGTAAAAGGCAGGATTATTCTGGAAGAGTTTCATAAGGTGATTATTGTAAAACGTTTAATGGAGTTGTACAAGATGGATTGCTTCGTCGCTGCGCTCCTCGCAATGACGGAGTTTTATTCAACCAGACGGTGTTTTTGCCAGCGTCGGCTCTTCCATCTCCAGAGCATTACTAATCCGCGGGTAGTTTCATCTGTTCCAATTCCAAGCCAGAAGCCTATAAGTCCAAGGCCGCACTTGAGTCCAAGAATATAACTTCCAAGAACCATTAAGGTCCAGTTAGAGAAAATACCATACAAAACCGGAAAACGGACGTCTCCGGCACCTTTAAGGGCACCTACGTAAATCAGGTTTAGCGAGCGGCCAAATTCTATATAGACAGAATAAATCAAGAGTACACTTACAAATCCAACGACTTCTGGAATATCGGTAAAGATTCCAATTACTGGTCGTTTTACAAGATTCACAACAACCATCATAACCATAGAACAGGTTGTTGCAACAATCTGATAGCGGAAAACCTTTTTGTATACAATGTCGTTCTGTTTTGCGCCTACAAAATATCCGGCTTTAATCTGAGTAGCCTGACCAATTGCAATTGCGGCAACAAATACAAAGCGCAGAATTGTCATTGTATAAACCTGGGCAGACATCGCATAAGTTCCCAGCGTGGAAATCATAGCCATAATGGTAATCTGGCTCACGTTATACGAAAGACTCTCACCCGCCGTCGGAACACCAACCTTCAAAACAAGACGGAAAGCCTCTCTCGGAACCTTTGTAATTCCCTTTATATGGAACACAACATCTTTTCGACGGCGGATATACACGTTAAACATAATACAAGAAACCACCATAGAAAGACCCGAAGCTCCTGCTACGCCAGGTACACCCAGAACAGGCAGCCCAAACCATCCATACAGTGAGAGCGCATTACCAATTACATTTGTCAAATTGGCAACAATCGAAACAATCATAGCCTCACTTGTATATCCATAGCTTCGTAAAATTGCTCCCTGAAGTAAGCTGAAGGCCTGGAAGAAACAGCAGATTCCGCCATAAATTACAAAATACTGCCAGGCATAATGACGAACTGTCTCTTCAAGTTCATAGCGGCCAAGAAGCCAGCTTGTACCAAAGATTACGAGAATAGTCATTAAAATCGACATAAAGAAAACCATAACTGCACCGGCCTGTGCAATATGGTTCAATTCTTTTTCAGATTTTTCAGCACCAAGATACTGTGCCAGAACTATGGAACAACCGGTTCCAATTACGGAAAAAAGAATATTAAGGAAAAAGGCATACTGAGAAACAAGTCCAACTGCAGCAACTGCATCATTGCTGTAAGAACTAAGCATCATTGTATCAACGGAAGATACCAGAATACGAAAAAACTGTTCCATTGCAATAGGTAATGTGAGTTTACCCATTGGTAAGGCACCACGATTTCGCTTCTGTATTGTATTATTCTGATTCATAGCGGTAATTTATCATTTTACACCCCTTTATAATAGTAAAATTCTATAAATAATTTGCTAAAATTTTGTGAAAATCTCATATGTATTGATGAATAGAAACAGAAAATCCGATAAACTAAAAGAGAGAAAACAAATCAATAAAAGGTGGAAACATGACATTCACTTCTATTATCGATTCTATCGACGGAATCGTGTGGGGAATCCCTACAATCATTTTAATTCTTGCCACAGGTCTTATTATGACTATCAGTGCACGTGGCATTCAGTTCACAAAGTTTGGACGTGCTTTCCGTTCTATTTTCAAAGAGAATGAAGGTAAAGGTGAGCTTTCTGGTTTTGCAGCCCTCTGTACAGCACTTTCAGCAACAATCGGAACCGGAAACATTGTCGGTGTTGCAACAGCAATCGTAGCGGGTGGTCCTGGAGCCCTCTTCTGGATGTGGATAGCCGCAATTCTTGGAACAGCAACAAAATATGCAGAATGTATGCTGGCCATTAAATATCGTGAAGTAAGTCCGGACGGACACGTACTTGGTGGACCTTTCTATACAATCGAAAAAGGAATGGGCCCAAAATGGAAGTGGCTCGCAGTTCTCTTTGCTGTATTTGGAGCACTTGCCGGTATTATGGGTATTGGTACAATGACACAGATTAATGGTATTACATCTGCAGTAAACAATGCCTTTGACCCTAACAATGCAAACATTGCCTTTACTCTCAACGGTAACAGCTACACCTGGGCTACAGTAATTTCTGGAATCGTAATTACAATTTGTACAGCCCTCGTAGTAATCGGCGGTATCAAGCGTATTTCAAAGGTTGCAGAAAAAGTAGTTCCTGCAATGGCAGTAGTTTACGTGTTCCTCGGACTTTCAATCCTCATCATGAATGCAATGAAGATTCCAGGAGCATTTGCCCTCATCTTCAAGAGCGCATTCGGATGGCGTGCAGTAGGTGCTGGCGCAATGGGCTTCATCTTTAAGCAGGTTACAGACTCAATGCAGAAAGGTATTGCCCGCGGTATTTTCTCTAACGAAGCTGGTCTTGGTTCTGCACCAATTGCAGCATCAGCCGTTCAGACAAACGAACCTGTAGAACAGGGACTTGTAAATATGACCGGTACAATCATCGATACACTTATCATCTGTACAATGACAGGTCTTGCAATTGTAATTGCTTTCTATGGAGATATTATTGGCGGAGTTGCAGAATGGAATGCAGGTGCTCAGGGTGCCGTGCTTACAGCAGCAGCCTTTGCAAAAGTTCTCGGCGGCGACGGACACAGCGTTCAGTTCCTGCTTATGCTTTGTCTTGCCTTCTTTGCTTTCACAACAATTCTTGGCTGGGACTATTATTCAGAAAAATGTCTTGAATATCTTACAAAGGGAAAAATGGGACCAGTAAAGGTTTACCGCTGGCTCTATATTCTTGCAGTAGCAATTGGTCCATATTTTACAGTAAATGCCGTATTCACAATCGCCGACATCTTCAACGGCCTCATGGCAATTCCTAACTGTATCGCCCTCATTGCACTTAGCGGTGTAGTGGCAAAAGAAACAAAGGCATACTTCGATAAGTATCCGACACTTTAGGTTTTAGGTTTTAGGTTTTATGGAGGAGGGGAAAGCCTTCCCCTCGCTCCAACCGCCTTCGGCGTTTTCCGCTACCCCTTCTCC
>CAMNIU010000124.1 GCA_946540605.1 uncultured Treponema sp. | reverse complement strand
TATAAGAATGAAAAAGGTATTGATTGCAGATAGTCATCCATTGTTTCGTGATTTTTTGAAGCAGAAGCTTTCTGAAGATCAGATAGAAGTTATTACAACACAAGAAAACCGGGATATCTATACAAAGGTTCTTTCGACCCTTCCTAACCTGATTATTCTAGACATGGAAGAAGACAACGCTATGGAAATGGAATTTCTTGAAAAAAAGATTCAGGATTCCAACTGTGCAGATATTCCAGTCATTATTACAGGGCCTAAACAGGACCGTTCAAATATTGCCGCTTATGCAAAATATGGCGTAATTAAATATTTTGAAAAACCTGTTCAGTTTGATATGTTCTTCAAATCAATCGGAACTGTTGTTCGTGTTCCACTTTCTATGGACACGACACCTTGTATTCTTGACCTTCACCGCAACAACAACCTTATTTTCATTGAACTTGCCCTTGGACTCAACCGCGAAAAAATTGCACTTCTTCAGTTCAAACTTTCCGAAATGATTGAGCGCGAAAGAATTGAAAATCCAAAAGTTATCATAATGCTCACAAACCTGGAGCTTACCTTTGTAGACGGCTACAACCTTGAGTTCCTTATTGATAATGTTCTTGCCTGCCCAAAAGTACACGCAAAAAACGTTAAAATTCTTTCTTTAAGCCAGTTTGTACGCGAAATGATTAACGGCCACTCAAACTATTCTGGAATTGAAATGGCCTCTAACCTTTCCCGCGTTCTTAATGACATTGTTGATACCTCTGTTACATCAGATGTATCAGACCTCATTACAAACAAGTTCCTTACACCTTCTTACGAAGCAGAAGATATGGCTTCCATTGCAACCCGTTTTTCTTCTGATTCAACCTTTAAAGATGCATCTTCAAAAACCGGAACTGTACTGACAATTGCAATAATAGACAGTGATCCTGCAAATCTTGAACTTACAAAAAATATTTTTGAGCAGGCAGGAGCAACTTGTTTTACCTTCACAAAAGGTCAGGAATTCCTTACAGCCTACGAAGATGATAAATTTGATTTGATTATTCTTGATGTACTGCTTGCAGATCAGACCGGACTTTCCCTTCTTCAGAGACTTCACGGAAAACCTCATTCACCTCCTGTTGTTGTTTACTCACAGAGCCTTCAGAAAGATATCATTGTAAAGGTTTTAAGTGCCGGTGCTTCAACCTATCTTGTAAAACCTCAGAAACCTAATGTACTTGTACAAAAAAGCCTTTCAATTCTTAAATTAAAGGAATAACAATGTGCGCTCAAAAATGTAATTTTCATACTCATACAAATTTCTGCGACGGAAAAAACACCGCAGAAGAAATGGTAATTTCCGCAATTAATGCCGGAATTAACGTACTCGGTTTTTCAGGCCACTGTATTCACCCGCTGAATCCGGAATTTTACAAGCCTTTTGATGATATCTGGCACATGCCTTCAAATAAAATCCAGGATTATGTAAACGAAGTTCTACGCCTCAAGGATAAATATGCAGACAAGATTCAGATTATGCTTGGTTTTGAAGCAGATTATTTTTCGTCTCCTGAATATGGCACTGCTATCCCTGATTTTAATGCCTACAGTCAGTTTTCTCCTGATTTTTTGATTGGCTCCGTACACTTTGCGAATACACCAAAAGGCTTTTACACAGTTGACCATAAAACCGAGGTAGTCAAAGAAAATCTCCTGAAGCTTTATTCAAAACCAAACGGCGAAATTGATGGTCGAGCTGCTGTCTGCGATTATTTCCAGGCTCAGCGCGAAATGCTGCAAAAGGGCAATTTTGATATCTGGGGACACCCTGATTTAGTGAGAAAACGCAACGGCCTGCTTAAGTTTTTTGATGAAAATGAAAGCTGGTACAAAGAAGAATTAAGGCTGACTGCTATGACTGCCGCAAAAACAAATGTCATTGCAGAAATCAACACTGGTGCCATAGCCCGCGGTGCAATGGATGATGTTTACCCATCCCGGGAGTTTCTTGAAATAATCTATGAACTTGGAATCCCAATTTGCATTAATTCAGATGCCCATACTACAGATAGCATAGACTGTGCCTTTGACCGCGCGATTCAAATTGCAAAAAAAACAGGATACACCGAACTGGTATATCCTGGTAATGTTATTGTTGATTTGTAATGACGCGTCATTGCGAGCCCTGAGCGTAGCGAAGGGCGTGGCAATCCATTAACGGTTCTTACGCTCCTGTGCACTTGCGCAGTTTACACACATAAGTGCATATGGAAGAACTTCAAGTCGTTCCTGAGGAATCTCTTTTCCACATTTTACACAGCGGCCATAAGTTCCCTGATTGATTCGGTCAAGTGCACTATCAATCTGCTGAAGTCTATTCGCATCCTGAGCACCAAGAGCAGTAAGCAAAGTTCTATCGATTACATCAGCTGCAACGTCAGCTTCATCTCCTGATTCTACAGTTTTAATAAGATTACGCATATCTTCGCCCTGATCAGCAAGTGAAGCCAAAAGGGTTTTTCTCTGCTCAAGCAGATATTCTTTCATTTTCTTCAAAAAAGCTTTGTCCATTTTTCAATATCCTCCCAAAACGATTTTTTACTTGTGTTGTCAAATCGTGGTGTTTTGTATATAATAATTAATATAAATGCAAATTGGCAAAAAGACAAATTCTTTTTTGCAAATTTTTGAAAATTTATTTTTTTTATTTTAAGGATACCTATGGCAAAAGAAGAAGCTATTGAAGTACAGGGCGTTGTAAAAGAAGCCCTTCCAAACACAACCTTCCGCGTAGAACTTGAAGGCGGACACATTATTCTCGCTCATCTTTCTGGAAAAATGAGAAAGCACTACATCAGAATCGTTCCTGGTGACAGCGTAAAAGTTGAACTTTCACCGTATGATTTGAATAAGGGACGCATCGTATTCCGCGAGCGCTAATTCTTTAGGGAACAAAACAACTATGAAACATACAGTCCGTTGGGCACAGAAAATCAATTCCTCTACGTTGGCTTACCTTTATTATAGCTTAGATTCTCTCTGTTCTTACGGAAAACGCAAGTAAGCTTGCGCTGTGTTACTAAATGGTAATTACAAGGCTTTCCGTAAAAGGAAAGCCTTTTTTGTTTAGATTGAAAATAATTATAGGAGACTAAAATGACACTCTTTGAAGACTTGAAATGGCGCGGACTCATTAAAGACGTCGCAGGCGAAGAAGCTGACTTGCAAAAAGTACTGGACGGAGCTCCATTCGCCTTTTACTGGGGAACAGATCCTACAGCAGATTCTCTTCACCTGGGCCACTACTCTTCTCTTTGTATGGCAAAACGTCTTGCAAATGCAGGCCATCATCCCGTTCTTTTGTGTGGTGGTGCTACAGGCCGTATTGGAGACCCACGCCCGACAGCAGAACGCGAAATCATCAGCGAAGAAGCTGTAAATGCAAATATCGGTGGAATCCGTGAGCAGATTAAACGCCTTGTTCCAACTGCAGAACTCGTAGACAACTACGACTGGTGGAAAGACCGCTCATTCCTCGACAC
>CAMNIU010000123.1 GCA_946540605.1 uncultured Treponema sp. | reverse complement strand
CCATTCATCTCGAAGTACTACGTAGAGGGTATGATGCTTGGTGGTGTAAAAGAATAAATTAAGGTAAAAAGTTTTTATCAAAGGAGGATAAAACTATGAAAAAAATTGCGACTATTGCTGTTGCAATCTCATGTGCTGCTGCTTTGTTTACAGCTTGTTCTGGAAAGACTGCAGCAAAGGGTGGAGCAGCTTCTGCTGAGGCTAAAGGTTACACATTCGGAGAGGAAAAGACTTTCCATTCTGATGAAAAGGTAACTTATTCAATTTCTTTCAGTGATGCTTCATGGTATGCAATGCAGGATACATGGAAGACTGAAGGTGTATTCAAGGATATCGAGGATGTAACAAACGTACATCTCGACATTACATCTTATGACTCTGGAGATTATGGTCAGAAGGTTAACCTTGCAATCAACTCTGGAAATCCAACATACATCATTCCAAAGATTTATGATGAAAACCAGTATGTTTCTGGAGGCGGTGTAGTTGCTGTATCTGACTATGTTCAGTACATGCCTAACTTCTCTGCTTTCGTAAAGAAATACAACATGGAGCCTGATCTTGATACAATTCGCCAGAGCGATGGAAAATTCTATCGTCTCCCAGGTATGCATCAGGCTGCTCTTCAGGACTATACAATCATGGTTCGTGAAGACATTTTCGAAGCAGCTGGCTACAATATCCGCGAACTCGAAAAAGATTGGACATGGGAAAGCCTTCACGATGTTCTCGTAGGTGTAAAGAAATACATGGTTGCAAATGGCCTTTGCAAAGACTCTGACTACATCTGGTCTGACCTCTGGTGTGGTGAATCTGGAAAAGGACAGGGGGGTAACCTTCTTAAGTTGATGGGTGCTTCTTACAATGTTCTTTCTGGATGGGCTATTGAAGGTTCAAACGGTGGTATCAAATTTGACTGGAACAAGAAAGAATTCTACTCATCTTCTATCAGTGATGATTTCAAGAAACTTGTTACAGTTGCTAACAGCTTTGTAAAAGATGGTCTTCTTGATCCAGAAACATTTACACAGGCTGATGATGTAGCTCACAACAAGTTCTACAGTGGAAAGACAGTTATTATGTCTACAAACCGTTCACAGATGGCAAACGATATTGCTGGTGTTCAGAAGATTCTTGGCGATTCAGCTAAGTGCTACGTAACAGCATATCCATCAGGAACAAACAAGAACCTTGCAGAAACTTCACGTCTTGAATGTGGTGTTATGATTTCTCAGAAGGCTCTTGATGAACTTGGAAAAGAAGGCTTCATTAAACTTATGCGCTTTGTTGACTGGATGTTCTATTCTAAAGAAGCTTACTCACTCTGTAAGTGGGGTCCAGAAGGAAAGACATGGGAATGGGGTACTGCTGCTAACGGTGCTAAGATTAAGAAACTTAAGGACGGCTTTAAGTGTGGTGGTCTTGGACTTCCTGGTCCAGATGACTATATTGATATCCGTCTTAAGTGGGGTTATGCTGGTGGTAACTACTTCTATGGTCACTCAACAGAAGAATCAACAGATGCATTCACTCCAGAAGTACAGGATTTGTATGCTCGCTATGGAAAATATAAGACTGTAGCAACTGTAGATCCAAAAGCTAAGCCAACAGAAGATGAACGTGAACAGTTGAACCTCTGGGCTGTTCCTCTTATTGATAATATCAATGCATGGACACTCAAGTTTGTAACTGGACAGAAAGATATTAATAACGATTGGAACGATTATGTTTCAAGCTGTAAGAATCTTAATGTAGACAAGATTGTAGCTCTTACAAACGAAATCTATAATAGAAAGTAATTCTAAAATAAACTCCATTTTATAAACTGATTTCAGTTTAAGGCACGTACCAAGTCCTCTTGCCTGGTGCGTGCCTCTTTATTTTAAATCTGTGCGGTGCGACGCTGCTTTGGTGTAATGCCACGAACCTTTTTGTATGTTCGTATAAAATGGCTGGCATCTGTAAAGCCCGTTTCCTGACTGATATAGTCGAGGGTTTTATCGGTATAGAGAAGAAGAGTATCTGCCTTACAAACTCTTATAAATTCAATATATTCTTTGCAGGTTTTTCCAAACTGAGTTTTAAACTGCTTTGCGAAGTTAGAATAACACATTCCACATTTTGAAGCTAAATCTTCAACACTGATATTTTCAGAAGAATGCTTGTCTATATATTCGAGTACAGAAAAATCCTTTGTAGAAAACTGATCAAAGGTTGTTTTTGTAGAGAATTGAAATCCGTGTCTAAGCCAGATTCTTATTACTTCAGTTACTATAAGGCTTATCATAGAAGCAACTTTTATATCGTAGCCGAACTGACGGTTTTTTGTTTCCCACATACAGTATTCAAAATACATTTTTACAGGATTAAAACGTAAATCCCGTGCAGTAAGCAGGTTTGTAGCTCCTGTGTCTGAATTAGCTTTATCAAGAAGTTTTGGAAGTTTCGGAGAACCAGGGGTCGTATTTGAAAGAATCATATCATCAAATTTTATTACATAAAAAAATGGCTTATCAGGATATTCTTCCTTTACTGGATAATCAAGAAAGGCGTGAATCTGTTTCGGATGAAAGATAATCATATCTCCCGGATTCATGGTAAACTGTTTCCCGTCTACTTCTGCATAAAGAACGCCACTTACCAGATATACCATTTCTGTAAAATAATGCCAGTGAGGTTTTACATATTTCCAATCGCCCGAAAATGCCTGAAAGGGTGCATTGAGACTGTCGCTTTCTTCAAAAAGATCGTCCATATATCCTCCGTAGAGAAACGTACAATAATTTACACCTTTTCTTATACCACGGAATCAAAACTAATGCTAGAGTAAAATAAACAATAAAGAAATGTACTATTTTTTTGCATTTCGGGGATTTTTATGAAAGAAAAGAATTCTTTTTCTTGGGTATGGTCTTATGTACGACGTTACCGTTTTGGAATGGCGGCAGGACTTTTTTTAAGTGTATGTGTTGCTGCAATGAATATGGTAAATCCTCTTGTTACCGGTGCAATTGTAGATAAGGTAATCAAGGGTGGGCAGCATGAGCTTTTATACAAGCTTATTACAATCATGATTTGTGTTGTAGTTGGTAAATCTATTTTCCGCTATTCATATCAGGTTATTTTTGAGCATTGTTCGCAGAATGTTATTTTGAAAATGAGAGAAGATTTGTATGCACATATACAGAAGCTTGATTTCAGCTGGTATGATAATGCGCCAAGTGGAAACGTTATGACTCTTCTTACATCAGATCTGGATAAAGTTCGTCACTTTGTTGCCTGGGTTTTGTACCAGATTCTGGAAAACAGTCTTATTTACATTTTTTCAATAATTACGCTTGCCTCAATCAACTGGAAGTTGACTCTCGCATTTATGGTGATTGCACCGCCGGTTTTGATTCTCGTTAGAAAATTTAAGATTCATATTCGTCCGGCTCATATGAAGGTTCGTGACCAGTTTGCCGTTTTAAATACCCGTGTAGGTGAGAATATCGAAGGAAACCGTGTTGTTAAAGCTTTTGTTCGCGAAGGCTATGAAACAGAAAGATTCGATAAAGAAAACGAAAGCTATCGCGATGTTTCAATTGAAAATGCCGATATGCGTGTAAGATTCTTGCCATGGATTGATGCATTGTGTCAGGTGCTTCCTGTAATTTTGATTTTGTTTGGCGGTTACCTTGTAATACAGGAAGAAATGACAATTGGTCAGCTGGTTACTTTCAACGGTTTGATGTGGGCATTCATTCAACCAATCAATATGTTTGGTATGCTGGTTGATAATACACAGAACTTTGCAGCTTCGGCAGACAGATTGTTTGAGCTTCACAAGGCAGAAAGTAAGATTAAGAATCCGGACAATGTTGCAGCAGGTGAAAATGAAGCTGTCAAAGAGTTCTCAACACCAGCCGCCGCTGCGCCTTCAATTCAAGGTAGAGTCGAGTTCCGCAATGTTAATTTTGCCTATAACGAAACTCCCGTCATCAAGGATATGAGCTTTGTAATAGAGCCGGGGACTACGGTCGGAATTCTTGGACCTACTGGAAGCGGCAAGTCTACAATTGCAAATCTTATGTGCCGCTACTACGATGCAGATTCCGGAGAAGTTTTAATTGACGGTAAAAATGTAAAAGACTACAACCTGCAGGAGTTGCGCCGTAATGTGGGAATAACAATGCAGGAAGCGTTTTTGTTCAGCGATACCGTTGAAGGAAATATTGCCTTTGCAAAACAGAATGCTTCGTTTGAAGATGTAGAAGCTGCGGCGGAATTGGCTCGGGTGAAGGAATTTATCGGCGACCTCACAGATGGTTACGACACAATTGTAGGTGAACGCGGAGTTGGACTTAGTGGCGGCCAGAAACAGCGAATTGCCCTTGCACGACTTTTCCTTGCAGACCCTAAGGTTATGATTCTTGATGATACAACCAGTGCTGTAGATAACGACACGGAATATAAAATCCGACAGTCAATTAAGAGCAGGAGTGAAGGACATACAGCCTTTATTATCAGCCACAGAGTTTCATCATTTGAAAACTGCGATGTAATTCTTGTTGTACAGGATGGAATGATTGTAGATAAGGGAAGTCACGAAGAATTAATCAGTCGTGACGGTTATTACCGCGAAGTATGGCTGGAACAGAGAGGATAATTATGGCAAGAAATAGATTTGATACTGATGAAGAAATAGAACAGAAATTTAATCCTCATATTGTTATGAGACTTTCTAAATGGATTAAGCCATATACTGGCTGGATGGTACTTTCCTGTGTAATCATGCTGGTATCTTCAGCAATTTCACTTACCAGCCCGTATCTTACAAGAATGGCAATTGATAAGGCTATTCCAACGGCTAACTATCGTTTGTTAGTAATAATTTCAGCAGTTCTTCTGTTTTCTACATTGATTGTAAGAATTCTTCTTGCAGAAAAGTTGAAAATCATGACTCGTGTAGCACAGAAGATTATTGTAAACATTCGCCGCGATGTATTTACAAAATTACAGTCTTTGCCTTTCAGTTATTTTGACTCTCGTCCACACGGTAAGATTTTGATTCGCGTTGTAAACTATGTAAACTCACTTTCTGATTTACTTTCAAACGGAATCATACAGTTGATTTCTGACTTGTTTACTTTACTTGTAATCATAGGCTTTATGATTGCAATCGATGTCAAACTAACGTTAGTTTGTATGGCTGTTCTGCCGGTTCTTTTTATCATTCTTTTTTCTATGAAGAAAAAGCAGCACGAAGCCTGGAAGCAGGAAAGTTATAAGCGTTCAAATCTTACAGCTTATCTTTCTGAAAGCCTTAATGGTATGAAGGTTACCCAGAGTTTTGCCCGCGAAGAAGTTAATCAGGGGATTTTTGACGAGCTTTGCCGTAAGTGTAAAAAGGTCTGGATACACGCCGTAAACATTAACAATATTATCTGGCCGTCTGTAGATATTCTTTCTACTTTGGGTGTAACTCTTGTTTATCTCGCCGGAATCAACTGGCTTGGTGAAACTGTAACAATCGGTACTCTTGTTGCCTTTGCAGGTTATATCTGGCGTTTCTGGCAGCCTATTCAGAACCTTGGAAACTTCTATAATTCAATGGTAACAACAGGTGCTTATATTGAACGCATTTTTGAATTGCTGGACGAAAATGATGATATTACAGACAAACCTGGTGCACGCGAACTTCCTCCAATCCGTGGACACGTTCAGTTTGATCATGTTGATTTCAGCTATGAGCCGGGAAATCCTATCCTTAAGGATGTAGACTTTACAATTACTCCGGGTATGACTGTTGCAATTGTTGGTCCTACTGGAGCTGGAAAAACAACTATCGTAAATCTTTTAAGCCGTTTCTATAATGCAGAAAAAGGTAAGATTCTTATTGATGGAATTGATATTCAGGAATTACAGATTAAGTCTATCCGTAAACAGGTTGGTGTTATGCTTCAGGATAGTTTCCTGTTTAGTGGAACCATTATGGAAAATATCCGCTATGGACGTCTTGATGCAACGGATGAAGAATGTATGGCTGCCGCAAAGGCTGTTCAGGCTCATGAATTTATTTCTGCTTTCCCGGAAGGTTATAACAAAGTTCTTAGTGCAAACGGTGGTGGTTTGAGTCAGGGACAGAAACAGCTGATTAGTTTTGCCCGCGTATTGCTCAGTGACCCTCGCATTTTGATTCTTGATGAGGCTACTTCATCTGTCGACACTCATACTGAAAAAGCGCTTCAGCAGGGACTTGGTGAACTTTTGAAGGGACGTACAAGTTTTATTATTGCGCACCGACTTTCTACCATCCGCAATGCCGACGTGATTTTCTTTGTTGACCACGGTGAAATTGTTGAGCGCGGAAATCACGACGAGTTGATAAAACTTGGCGGGCATTATGCAAAAATGGTACAGGGAGTGTTTGCGTAAATCACTTCATAATGATAAAATCATTATATGAATAAAAATGATTTCCGTGCGAAAGCCTACGGTGTTGGAAAAACAAATAAAAATGACAGCACCGCAGATAACGCTGATGATATAAAAGCAAAAGACCTTACACAAAATAAGCCTTCTAATTCACAGGAACTCGAAGAGTCTGTCTCGTTTTTGAAAACCGGCGGACTACTAAAAGTTCCTGTTGAGCAGACTTCACCAGACGGAAAAGATTCTGTTTACCGCCGTGTTGCAAAGTTTCTTCTTTTAATTGGCGAAGATGAAGCTGCCAAAATTCTTCCACATCTTTCAGAAACTCAGATTGAAAAAATTATTCCGGAAATTGCTTCAATTCGAACAGTCAGCAAAGAAGAGGCTGCTGTTATTCTTGAAGAATTTAACGGACTTCTGAATAAGGCACGCGAGGAGGGCGGTGTAGAAACTGCCCGTGAAATGCTTGAAAAGGCTTACGGTAAAAAGCGCGCAGATGAACTTTTAAAAAAGGCTATGCCGCTTGAAGGTAAGGTTCCTTTTAATTATCTTCGCGATGCAGACAATGAACGAATTTATCTTTTAATCAAAGACGAAAATCCCGGCGTGCAGTGCATGGTACTTTCTCATCTTGAACCAAAAAAATCTGCAAAAATCATCAATCTTATGACTCCCGAAGAAAAGAAGGAAGTTGTAATGCGACTTGCAAAAATGGAGCCTGTAAGCCCGGATGTACTGCGCCGCGTAGATCAGGCTATGCACGAAAAATCGCTTAATCAGACAGTTGAAAAAGCTGAAAATATAGACGGACGCAATGCTCTTGCCCAGATTCTCAAAAAGATGGATGTTGGAGCAGAAAATGATATTCTTACATATCTTAGCGAAGACGACCCGGATTTGGGACAGGATCTCAGAAGCCGTCTTTTTACAATGGACGATGTTGTAAAATCAGACGACCGTTTTGTTCAGGAAAAACTTCGCGAAATGACAGAGGTAGATATTGCTTTCCTTATTGCAGCCAAGCCTGATGATTTCCGCGAAAAAATCTTAAGCAACATTTCTGCTGGCCGCCGCGCCGAGGTTCGCGCACAGGAAGACATCTTAAAACCAATGCGCCGCTCAGACTGCGAACGCATAACATCGGAGTTCTTCAGTAAACTCCGACGCGCTTACGAAGAGGGACACTTAATCATACAGGACAGAAACGACGATGTGTTTGTGTAGCAGCGTCATGCTGAACTTGATTCAGCATCTGTAAAAAGACCCTGAAACAAGTTCAGGGTGACAATGAGGTTATTATGTTTAATTTTAC
>CAMNIU010000122.1 GCA_946540605.1 uncultured Treponema sp. | reverse complement strand
TTCATCGTCGAATTCTGACTTGATTTCTTCGTCTTCGTCTTCTCTTTCTTCTGAATCTTCATCATCGAAGTCTTCATCAAGACCAGCAAGACTTCCTGCAACACCCATGTCAAAGTAGTCTTCCTGCTGATCTTCGCTTACTTCTTCGTAATAAAGAATACGGCTGCAGTATGGACAGAAGTTGATATCTTCACCTTCGCGAACTTCGTTTGCAAAGTTTGCAGGAAGAATCATATGACAACCAGAACATACGCCGTTACGAACAGATACAATACCTTCTGAATTACGCTGAATGATTCTCTGGAACTTAAAGAGGATTTCCTGTGCCTTAAGTTCAGCATTTTCTTCAGCTGAATAAATCATATTGATATTCTTTGTAACTTTATCTTCTTCTACCTTAAGCTTAGCAAGCTTTTCATCATAAGAAGTAAGTTCTTTATTCAAAGAATCGCGGCTTGAATTAAGTTCGCTTTCCTGGAATTTGATAAGTTCTTCAGAGTTCTTAAGTCTTTCGTTGAGTTCTGCAAGGTCTTTTTCTTCATGCTGAAGATCTTTACGAACCTGCTCTTCAAGAAGTTTTGCCTCTGTAATCTGTTTTTCGAGGGCTTCATATTCGCGGTGAGTTGTACTGTTTGCAACACCCTTTTCGCCTTCTTCACGAGACTTAACAGCTTCTTCGAGCTGAGCCTTAAGCTGTGTTACTTTTTCCTGAGTTGCATCATAATTAGATTTCTGCTCAATAAATTCTTTCTGAGTTTTGGCAAGCAAATCTTCCTGATTGCTGAGCTGTTTCGGAGCATCGCTCTTTTTTCCTTCCAGCTCGTATTTCTGTACGAGAATCTCCTGCAAAGATTTAAGATTCTCAAAAACTTCTGTTGTTACCATTATGGTTCCTCAATAAAAAATATCTAGTTATTTTATAATAATTCGCTGTTTTAGTCTATATAATGGATTGCTTCGTCGCTACGCTCCTCGCAATGACGTCATTGCGAGCGTAGCGAAGCAATCCATATTGTTAGGTCTCGATGTAGTCTCTAAGCCCATTAGCACGGCGTGGATGACGGAGACGACGCAAAGCCTTTGCTTCAATCTGACGGATACGTTCACGAGTTACATCGAAGTAAAGACCAACCTCTTCCAATGTAAGTGAATAACCGTCTTCGAGACCAAAACGCATCTTAAGAACTTCCTGCTCACGAGGAGGCAGAGTGTTCAAAACAGTTCGCAACTGCTCCTGAAGTAAAGTGAAAGCAGTCTGTGTTGCTGGATTCTCTACTTCCTTGTCTTCGATGAAGTCTCCCAAAATTGAGTCTTCTTCCTCACCGATTGGAGTTTCAAGAGAAATTGGTTCACGTGCTACATTCTTAACCTGCTTTACACGTGCCAATGGCCAGCCAAGCTGTTGTGCAATCTCGTCATCAGTTGGTTCGCGGCCAAGTTTCTGCATAAGCTGACGGCTTTCGCGAACAACCTTATTAATCTGTTCAATCATATGAACAGGAACACGGATTGTACGTGCCTGGTCAGAAATTGAACGAGTAATTGCCTGGCGAATCCACCAGGTAGCATATGTAGAAAACTTAAATCCCTTGCGGTATTCAAACTTTTCTACAGCTTTAATCAAACCAATGTTTCCTTCCTGAACAAGATCAAAGAAGTGAAGACCACGGTTTGTATATTTTTTAGCAATTGAAACTACAAGACGAAGGTTTGCGTTGATAAGGCGGTTTTTAGCCTTTTCCATCATCAAACGGCCGTATTCAATGTCTTTAGCCATTTTGAGAATCTGCTCAACGTCATTTTCGAATTCAAACTCGAGCTTATGAAGCTTTCGTTCGATTTTCTGAATCTGAGTGTAAATCTCGCGGATTTCATCAGCGCTCATATTCAATTCCTGCTCAAGCTTTGTTGCCTGTGAACGGATTGAAATTTTGCGACCAAGGCTACGAAGTTCTGAAGGGTTCGAGATACGAAGTTCCTTCATCTTCTTTTCCTGTTTCTGATGATAATCTTCAATCTTTATTGTAGCGTCACGATATTTCTGAGTGAACTTTTCAAGTTCTTCAGTCTGAATATCAACTTTCTGGAGTTCTGGAATAATTTTCTTACGGAGTTCAACAAGCTGTGGATTATCAAAAATTGCACTAGACTGCTCAGCTTCAAAGAGCTGCTTTTTAAGAGCCATGTACTGCTTCATTTCAGGGAGAACAGGTTTAATGTGTTCGCCGTAGAAGCTCTTGAGACGGCGTTTATCAGCCATTTCTTCATTGATTTCTTTGCGGGTTTTTCCAGGCTCATGGATATCTATGCGGGTAAAAGCCTTCTGTGCAATTGCGAAAAATTCCGGAATCATAATTCCAGAGCTTTTGATTACATCTTTTATGATATTGTTTCCCTGCTCCATTGTCTTGGAAAGTTCAACTTCCTGCTCAGCAGTAAGAAGATTTTCCTTACCAATTTCGCGAAGGTAAAGACGAATCGGGTCATCTACGCTGGAATCTTTATCTGAATTAACAAGACGATTTTTTGATGCAGCGAGCTTCTTTTCTGCCTGTTCAATTTCAGCAGTTTCATCATCTCCGCCAACGTCATCATCCTCGTCATCAAGCATGATTCCGTCATCCTCTTCGTCGTCTACCAGTTCATCTTCCGGCACATCATCTACACCGACAATATCTGTTTCAACAGGTTCTCTGTTAATATCTTTCAGTTGCTTGAGAACAGGTTCCATCAATTCGTCTGAATTAACAAATTCCTGTCCGAGATATTCAATTACATCATCCCATGTAATGAACCGTTTTGATTTTGCAAACTCAACCAGTTTAGCTATTGCAGGGTTGCTCATTACCAGAGCTTCGCTGCTTTTTTCGTCCATAGAAGTATTCACTACTTTTTCCCTAAGCATTGTACCTGCTTATCAAGTTCCAGTTTTTCGGCCAGAAGTGCATTTAATTGATTCTGATCATCTTGGGTTACTACAGTATATTCTCGGATTCGCTGCAATAATTTATTACGCTGGGCATCAAGTTTGTTTCTTTTTACTAGATTTACCGTGTCTTGGACTATGACACTTACTTTTTCACTCTGATAGACACCAGACGAAATAGATTCAGTTATTAACTGCATCAGATTTTCATCATCACAACGACTAAGGATATCCCTTATAGTAAAGATTTTCTCAACAAAGCATTCTTCCAGTACCTTATATAACTTTCTGGCTGCCGGATTAGTAAAATCTTGTTCAGTGAGCTTAGTGCGCAGAACCTCGAATTGGTTCAAATCGGCGGTAACAGCAATTAACCCTCTCAATTCAGCATCGAGCTTAACTTGTGTTCCTTGTTCTGTTTGATTATTATTTTGCCGGATATTCGCGCGTTCGCGGGCCTGACTACGATTATTAAAATCCCTTTTTACAGCCTCCGGTTTAAGATTGAATGCCTGGCTCAACTGTTCCAAGCATGATTCTTTTTGAATGTCAGACTGAAGTGCGTCTACATACTGGAAATATTCCAGTGCAGCCTTTGTTTTACCCTCAGGAGTGTCCGTAGGGTATTTTTCACCTAGTCTAAATATCAAATAATCACTATCTAATATAGCGTTTTTAACCTGAGCAGTCAAGTTATCTGCGCCGAATTTTAACATAATCTCTGCAGGGTCTTTTCCGCCTTTTAATCTGATGATTTTTACTGTAAGATCGTGTTCGCGACAAAGCCTTATAGCCTTCCACGTAGCCTGCTGGCCCGCGCCATCCGAATCAAAGGAAAGATATACTGTACCACCCGCTACAAAACCCGAAATCATTTTTATATGTTCTTCTGTAAGGGCTGTTCCAAGGGTTGCAACTGCATAGTCAAGCCCACACTGATGATAGGCAATTACATCCATATTTCCTTCACAGAAGATAATTGATTTTTTTTCACGAATAGAATTCTTTGCAAAGCTGAAACCAAATAAAGTTTCCCGCTTTTTAAACTGAGGAAGATCTCCCGAGTTCAGGTATTTACGCTGAGATTCATCTGCAGGAGGAATTACACGGCCACCAAATGCAACCACCTGCCCCCTTCGATTAAAAATCGGAAACATAAGTCTGTCTGAGAAAAATGAATATTCCGGATATTTCTGACTGAAAAGCCCTGTCTTTGCAAGAAATTCAGCAGAAAAATTTTTGCTTCTTAAAAATTGAAAAAGCCATCTACGGTCTGCCGGTGCATAACCAAGCTTAAACTTTTCGATAGTTTCTTTTGTGAGCCCTCGTTTACTTACATATTCAAGAGCTTTCTGCCCCTGGGGAGTTTCCATCAAAAAATAATGGAACATTGAAGCGGTACGTTCGTAAAGTTCAATATATTGCTCGGCTTCGTTAGTTTTTTGCCGGTTTGGATCTGGTTTATATCCATCCTGATATTTGATTTGAATGCCGGCTTTTTTTGCAAGTGCTTCTAGAGTATCCGGATAGGAAAGTTTTTCCATCTCCATTATAAAGTTTACTACATTACCACCTTTATGACAGCCAAAGCAGTGATAAAACTTTTTGTCGGCATCAACATGAAACGAGGCAGTTTTTTCACCATGAAAAGGACAGCAGCCCCACCAGTCGTTTGCACCGCGGCGTTCAAGTTTTGTATATTCACTTACGGTAGCAACAATATCTGTTGTATTGAGGATTGCTTCAATTGTTTCATTTGAAATAAAACCGCCGGCCACTTTCTTTTACCTGCCCTATTTTTTATTAGATTTTGTATAAAGATTGTGGCTTTGAACATGCTCATCAAAATTTGTTGTAAAAATGTGTTTTCCTGCAGCAGGATCTACAATCTGGAAAAAGTAATAATTTGTTTTTGGAGTATCGGCACTTGCTCGAAGAGCTACCATACCCGGATTAGAAATTGGTCCCGGAGGAAGACCTGCCCATTTATATGTATTATACGGATTATCGATTTTTGTATCTTCAATAAGGATTCGCTCCGGATGAGGACGCCCCTCAATTTCTGTAAGAATATATTCAACAGTGGCACACGAATAAAGACCGATGTTTCTGCGCAATCGGTTTTTGAAAACACTTGCAATAAGAGGAGCTTCGGATTCAACCCTGTATTCACGTTCAACAATTGAAGCAAGCACTACAGTCTGATACAAATCAGCTGAATTCATTGCTGCTAAAGTTGGAATCTCTTTTATTTTGTTAAAGAAGTTATCAAGCATAAGTTGAGCTACAGATTCAGCTGTCATACCTGCGGTAAGAAAATATGTATCAGGAAAAAGAAACCCCTCGCAGCTTTCACCAGAAATGCCATTTTTAGCTGCAAAATCTGTACTTTTACAAACAGAAATAAAATCCTGTGCGGAACAAATACGGTTTTCTTCGAGTTCAGCTGCAATTTTAGAAATTGTAAGGCCTTCAGGTAAAGAAACCTTTATATATTCCTGCTGGCCGGAAGCGAGTATGCTTTGAATCTGAACAATGTTCATAGACGGACTGATATAATAAATGCCGCTTCTAAGCACAAACGCTTCTTCATCAGAATCCCTGAAGAGAAGTTTCTTTAATTGCGGATAACGCGCAACATAATAAAAAAGCTTTGCATTACGAATAAGTCCTTTTTGCTGTAAAAGAGCTGCAGCACCTGATACTGACATACCGCTTGGAATTTCCACACGGACAGATTCTTCTTTTGTTGAACTTACTGGAGCTTTTATATTTTTGATAAATACAAATCCTGCAACTGCTAAAACAGCAAGCAGAAATACAAAAGCGATAAAACCAACTAATCTTTTTTTCATGAGTAAAATCTTTTAACCTCTTCGAGAGACATACAGTTGTAAATGGAATCTTCGAGTGTTTTATACAACAACTCAAGGCCTTCTGGTAATTCTTCCTGTTTTTGTCTGAGGAATTTTGCAAGAACAAAAACCTCTTTTTTAGAAAAGGAATAATCCAGAATGGTTATATCTTCATTATCGACTATCATAAGACTATCTCTTGTGATTCCTTAGCCAGATAAATTTTAATATCAGAATGATTTATATACTGAGCATACCAGCGGGCTGCTTCGAGTATTGAATTCAATTTTTTATCATCATAAGCAGGTTCATGATGGAAAAGATAAACCTTTTTAATTCCCCAGTAAACTGCAAAATCAATTGCATAACAGAATGAAGAATGTCCCCAGTTTTCCTTGCGATAAACTTCTTCTACGGTATATTGTGAATCAATTACAATAACATCTGCATTCCGGAAAACACCCTCTCCATCTGTTGAATTCTGATAGTCTGTGGACTTTAATTCAACGTCAGTTGCATAAACAAATTTCTTTCCGTCATATTCAAAAGAAAAAGCATAAGCATCACCAGGATGTCGCATTTTATGAGAATTAATCTTTATACCGTCGAGTTCAAATTCTTCATCAGCAAAAATACGGTTAAAGCCGATGTTTCTTGCCAGAGTTTTACCTACAGAAGGTGGACTATAAGGCTCCTTTACCTGCTCCCAGAAATAATCTTCTGCATGATCAAAATGTGTATAAAATTCAAAGCGGCAGTTAGGATTATAGGCATGGTCAAAAAAAGGAAATCCCTGGATATGATCCCAATGGAAATGTGATAAAAATACATGATATTTATCCGGGCATTTTCTGGCTTTACCCATTGGTCTAAGGCCGGTTCCACCATCAAGAATTATATGTGTATCGTTATTTACAAGTTCGACACAGGCTGTATTTCCGCCTGCTGTTCCGAAAATCCAAGAAGGAAGTGATGCTACAAACTTTGCTCTGGTTTCCGCATTCTCGAGGTCTGAAGGTTTTGCACGCTGTATAGCTGCCATGATTTTTGATTGTACCTGCTGCGGTGATAATGGTGTAGGAACTGAGCCTCTTACACCCCAGAAATTGATTGTCACTTTTCCCCCTCTATATTTTTGTAATAAAAAATATCCTTTTAAATCTACTCCATTAGCGCAATTTTGTCAAAACATAAAAGTAAAAAAAGACAAAAAAAAAGAGTTAGTAACCTAACTCTTGGAACAACTGGGGAGTAGAGGACTCGAACCTCTGGAGACGTTAGTCGAGGGATTTACAGTCCCTTGCAATTGCCGCTATGCGAACTCCCCATTAT
>CAMNIU010000121.1 GCA_946540605.1 uncultured Treponema sp. | reverse complement strand
GATACAGACATGGCTGAAGAGATGGTTAAGTTCACAACTTCTAACGTACTCTCTCAGGCTGGTACTGCTATGTTGGCTCAGGCTAACCAGTCAAGCCAGAACGTACTCAGCTTGCTCCGCTAGAACTAAAGGGTGGTTGAGCTTGTCGAAACCACCTTATAGACAAAAAAGCCGTTGCTCGAAAGAACAACGGCTTTTTCATTTAACAAATAAATAAAAAATCAGAAATTAGCCGAGAGTAATTGCTCCAGCTTCGCTGATTGTAATGATTGCTTTACAGTTAGTACAGCGGAAACGGCCTGCATGTGCAGCCTGAATGTTCTTTCCGCAAGAAGGGCAAACAAGCATCTTAGGGAAAACTGGTCCTGGTGTAGCACCTTCATCATGACGAAGATATTCCAAAGCTTCTTCTGTAGTGTCCTTAAGATTGAAGAACTGAGAGAATCCAAGAATCTGGAATACCTCTGCAACTTTTTCCTGAACTTCAGAAAGAATGATATCTCCACCCTTTACTTTTACCATCTTAAGAAGAATGGTGAAAGAACCAAGTCCTGTGGAAGATACATATGATAACCCGCCGCAATTGAACAAAAGATTAAAATAACCTGCTCCAATTACCTTGGTAAGCTGCTTCTGGAAGAAAGATGAATTGTAGGTATCGATATATCCCTCCAGAACGACCATACAGCCGTTCTCAACACCTGGAATCTTATGCAAAGTGATTTTGAGAGAATCGTCCTTGTCACTATCAAAGCCTGAAACAATAGAATTATTTGATTCCATACAGTAAACTCCTTTGTAAATATTATAAATCAAGAATTTTCATTTGTCTATTATAAAATTTTTTTTTTGTAATATTTTTGTTATATTAATTAATCGTTTTATTCGATTATAACTGGCTGCGGCCCCGGAAACTTAAAGAAAGAGTACGTTTATCTACATATTCAATATCGCCGCCTACGGGCATTCCGGTAGCAAGGCGGGTTACCTTTGGTGGCTGCGGCAAATTAAGTTCTGTAATCATTTTATTAAGATAGAGGGCTGTTGTATCACCTTCTACAGTCGGATTTGTAGCTATGATGATTTCGGAAACCACAGCTGTTCCACCATTCATATCCTTTACACCGTTTCTGATTCGTGCAAGAAGCGGCTGAATAGAAAGCTGTGCAGGGCCAATACCTTCCAAAGGCCGCAATAAACCACCAAGAACGTGATACATTCCCTTATATTCACCGTATGCTTCTATAGTAGATACATCCTGAGGTTGTTCAACTACACAGATTTGAGTTGCATCGCGCAACGGATTTGAACAGATTGGACACGGGTCTGTTTCTGTCCAGGTACCACATACCGAACAAGGCTTTATTCGTTCCTGAAGATGACCAAGATTCTGAGCAAACTTCTGTACATATGCTGCATCCTGCTTTAAAAGCCAGTTTACCATGCGGATTGCACTTTTTTTGCCGATTCCAGGGAGACGAGAAAAATTACTGGTTAATTCATCAAATGCGTTCATTACTGCGCGCACCTCTAATTAAAGACCAAACTGACCGAGGTCTAATCCACCGAGCAGTGAACTTGATTTTGCCTTAATCTGTTCCTGAACATTATCTACTGCATTTTTGTGAGCAGAAACAATCAAATCTTCGAGCATCTGAACATCACGGTTATCAACACAAATAGGATCAAGTTTAATTCCCATCATTTCAAACTTGCCGTTTAGGGTAATTGTTACCATGCGGCCGCCAGAAGAGCCTTCTGCACGAATATCTGCAAGCTCCTTTTGAAGTTTTTCTGATTGTTCTTTTATTGCCTGTGTATTTTTAAGCAATTCAAATGGATTCATTTTTTACATCCTCCCTGCAACGATTGTTCCCTTAAAGGCATTTACAAGAATATTAACCTGGAGCGGTATTTCTACCGGAGCGGCGTTTTCCTGAGATTTTGCCTCTTTTAGGGTTACGTTGAATTTCATTGGACGACCGCAGGCATTTGAAAGTTCTGCGGCAATCACATCTTTTTTCTTTTCTATTAAACTGAGGTCGTATGCAGTTTCGACAGTAGTATTAACAGTATCATCTCTAACTGCCCACATGCCTGTTTTTTCTACATTTGATGCAGCAAATCCGTCTGTGACTGCAAGATTTGCTGTAATCTGGCCGCGAAGCTGTGCAATTGAAATTGTCTGCCCGCTGGCAGTTACAAATGTGTCCTGAAGTTGAACTGGAGCCGATGACATTCCCGAATCAGAAGCTGAATTTTCATATTGTTCTGCCTGCTCGGAAAAATCTGCCTCTACCGGGTAATAATCATCATCCGGAGGAGCATCCATATTGGACCAGCCATCATCACCCTCTTCTGCATCCGGATTTTCTGAATAACCTGTTGCAGACGAAGGAATATCCACCGTAGGCACAACCTGACCATCGTCGGTTACATTTTCCTGAGGAATATGAAGTTTTAGACGCTCGTCAAGTTCTGCCGGATGAGCACTTTCTGCCATTGGAGCAGCCACTGATTGTTCAGGCGGCAGTGGACCGCCATTAAGAAAAGGGTTCGAATTATCTCCTATGTCCCCGCCACCATCAGGTGACCCCGTATCATCATCAGAAATGCCTGCCTGCTCTTTTGCAATTAATTCATCGAGCATTGAAAGACGAGGCATTCCAGCAGGAATCGGATTCATTCCCGGAGGAGTTGATTGATTTGACTGAACTGGTTGAGTCTGCTGAGGAACTGGCTGAGATGCACTTGGTTGTGCCGGCTGAGGCTGCGCAGTTTGCGAAGGTTGTGCAGATGGGGTCGAAACAGGAGCCGATACTCCACCACTTCCCATAAGTAAGCCCTGAGCCGCATCAATTGCCTTTTTAACTTCTGCATTAGAAACATAACTTCCAAGCCAGCAAAGCCGGCTGAAGGCAAGTTCAAGTTCGTAGCGAGGAGAAAGTGAATAGCGGATATCGCGGTAAAGCTGCAAAAAGAGCGAAAGTGCGCGTTCAATCTGAACGGTATTCCATGCACCGAGAACAACATTGCTGTAACGCTCGGCACTATTTCCTAAAAGAGACTCTTTCTTTACGCCGCTTTTAATAAGAAGAAGACTACGAAGATAATCTGCACTATTTGAAATCAGCTGTTCTATTGAAACACCGGCCTGTAAAAACTCATCTAAAAGGCCAATTACATCGGCTGTACGGTTCTGGGCACAGGATTCGAAAACGGTATTCAGGCGGTCAATGCCAACAAGGCCAAGCTTATCGCGGATTTTTTCATAAGTAATGTGACCATCACTAAAAGCAACTACCTGGTCAAAAAGAGTATAGGCATCGCGCATAGAACCAGTAGATTCACGGGCAATCCAGAAGAGAGCTTCATCATCAGCCTGAATTCCAAGTTCTGCAGCAGCATCGGCAAGGCACTGCTTAACCTTATCAACTGCAACAAGGCGGAAATTGAACTGCTGACAGCGAGACTTAATGGTTGCAGGAACCTTCTGAAGTTCAGTTGTCGCAAAAATAAAGATTACGTATGGAGGCGGCTCCTCAATTGTCTTGAGCAGGGCATTAAAAGCCGAAGTCGAAAGCATGTGGACTTCGTCTATGATATAAATTTTATATTTAGAATTGCTCGGTGGAAAAAGAACCTCATCCTTAATCTGGCGGATATTTTCAACGCTGGTGTTAGACGCACCATCGATTTCGATTACGTCGAGAGAGGTTCCCTTAGTAATTTCCTGGCAGTTAGAACAAGTTCCACAAGGCTGATCCGTTGGCCCGTTCTGACAGTTCAATGCTTTTGCCAGAATTCGCGCTGTAGAAGTTTTACCACACCCGCGCGGTCCAGAAAAGAGATAAGCATGGGCTATCTTCCCCGATTTTATAGAATTTTTGAGAGTCTCTGCAACAAATTCCTGACCTACAAGGTCGCCAAACTGCTGCGGACGACGTCTCGTCGCTGTTACTTCGTATGACATAGAATGAATTATAATGGGAAATTACAAAAGTTGAAAGTATA
>CAMNIU010000120.1 GCA_946540605.1 uncultured Treponema sp. | reverse complement strand
GAGGAACAAAGTGACGAAGCAATCCATATTCTTTTCAATGACAAATCAATATAATTACAGTATAATTTAAGAAATGAAGCCTCAATCAAATACAACAAAGGGAATTTTCTTTATAATCTGCTCAGCATTTTTCTTTGCACTTATGGCCGTTTTTGTAAGGCTGGCAGGTGACATACACTTTGTGCAGAAGGCTTTTTTCAGAAATGCAGTTGCCTTTTTGATTGCCCTTGGCGGAACCTTGAGAGATGTCCGCCATCAGGGACGTGAGGCAGTCCGCATTCCAAAGGGCGCTCCACTCTATCTCTTTTTACGAGCTTTTGCAGGTTCAGTTGGAGTTTTTGGAAACTTTTACGCAATAGACCACATTTTGCTTGCAGATGCAGCAATTCTTAACAAAATGGCACCATTTTTTACAATCATTTTCTGCTATATAATTTTGCGCGAAAAAATAAAACCGATTCCACTTATCTGTATTATTATTGCCTTCTGCGGTTCTATTTTGATAGTAAAACCTTCGTTCAATTTTACGCAGATGATTCCAACCCTGGCAGCCTTTATGGGCGGAGTTGGAGCAGGCCTGGCCTACGCAAGCATACGTAAATTAAGTTACCTCAAATGCAACGGAAAAATCATAATTCTGTTTTTTTCTGCATTTTCAATGATGCTTTCAGTGCCATATCTGATTACAAGTTTTAACCCAATGACACTCCGCCAGACAATAATGCTTTTGTGCGCAGGAGCCTGTGCAGCTGGTGGCCAGTTCTCAATTACCGCAGCCTACTACCATGCTCCAGCCAGCAAAATCTCAATTTACGATTATTCGCAGATTCTCTTCTCTACCCTTTTCGGTCTCGTCTTCTTTGGCCAGTTCCCGGACTGGATGAGCCTTGCCGGTTACATAATCATCATCAGCATGGCGGTAGTGAATTACATTTATACACACCGTCACCAGAGCATTGAAGCATAATTCACACAAAAAAAAAGCCACGTCATTGCGAGGAGCACAGCGACGTGGCTTTCCATTTATCAGCATGTCATTGCCCGGCTTGACCGGGCAATCCATTCTATTATTAATCCTAGAACTTTGCTTTTCTTAAACGAACCTTTTCAATATCCTCGCAGAAGAGCTCGCGCAGGTCGTTGAGTCCAAGTGCCATAAGTGCCATACGGTCAATACCGATACCCCATGCAAGAACAGGACAATCAAGCCCCATAGCCTTTGTAACTTCTGGACGGAAAATACCAGAACCACCAAGCTCAAACCAGCCCAAAACAGGGTGCTTGATATGAACTTCGATAGAAGGCTCTGTGAACGGGAAGTAACCTGGAACATATTTTACTTCTTCTGCTCCGGCAATTTCTGTAGCGAACATCTTGAGCATACCCAAAAGGTCGCGCAGTGTTACGTCGTTTCCGGCAATAATTCCTTCTGTCTGATAGAAGTCTGAAAGGTGAGTTGCGTCTACCTTGTCGTAGCGGAAACAGCGGGCAATACCAAAGTACTTACCAGGAACTTCAGCCTTATGAAGCTGATGAGCAGACAAAACAGTTCCCTGAGAACGCAAAATAAGGCGGCGTGTGAACTCATTATCGAAAGTGTAGTTCCAGCCACGGCTACCAGTGTTTCCACCAGTTTCATGGGCAGCCTTTACATTGCTCAAATATGGTTCTTCAATAAACTTTGCATGTGTAGGATTTTTGATGCGGTATACGTCGTGAATATCGCGGGCAGCATGGAACTGAGGCATGAACAATGCATCTCCGTTCCAGAATTCTGTTTCTACAAGCGGACCATCAAACTCCTGGAAACCAAGAGAACAAAGCTTGTCTTTTACAGACTCAAGGAACTGAACATATGGGTTTGTGCGGCCAGGAATAATACGTGCAGGTGGAATTGCAATGTTGTAGCCACGGAATGTACCGTTTTTCCATTCGCCAGAAGCCAGCATTTTTGGTGTAATTTCACCAATTTCGTTACCAGTTACGCCTGCGCTCTTAAGAGCATCGCGAACAGCTTCAAAACCGCTCTGCAACTTGTAGAATACAGTCTCGCGTTCAATCATCTTGAATGGAGAGTCTGCAGCGCCACGCTTTTTAGCAAGCCCATTCATTGCTTCTGCTTCTGCAGCAGTCAAATCATCCTTATTCAAAAGGCCGCCTTCGCTGGCAATAGCTTTTTTAACAAGATCCATAGTTGCCTTAATGCGCTCAGGAAGGGCAGCACCAGTGTATTCAACCTTCTTTTCTGCATTCATTTTAAGAACGCCGTCTTTTACGAGAGGACCAAATGCAGAACCTACGTCCTTCTGCTCAAGACCAACACCAGCAGCAATTTCTGGCATTGTATGAGCCCCCTTCTCTTTCAAGAAGTTTACCATTCGTTCTTCTACAGTACCAGTTTCTGCGAGCTTGCGGCCCATGTCTGTAATTTCAAAAAATGTATGTGGTGTACGGCGGATTTCTTTAAGAAGGTCCTTTCCAGAAAGCCATGAGAATGCCTGATTAGCATGACCTTCCTTATACTCCAATTCCTTCTGGAGTTTTTCTGATGTAAGTTCATCCTTTTCTGAATACTTTAACAAAACCTTGATTTCAAGCGGATGAAGATTTTTGATAATGTTTTTAACGTCCATTTTGATTATCCTTGCTTATACATATCGTCATGCTGAACTTGTTTCAGCATCTGTATTTGATGAGATTCCGAAACTAGTTCGGAATGACATATCATGTTCTGAATGACATATCAAGTCCGCAATGACATAATAAAAAAAGCCGACAGCTTAGACTGTCGGCTTTATACTACCATATTTGCAACAAAAACGAAATAGGTTAGCGAATTAATTTTATGTGAGATGAATACATTGCTCTTCTCTGACCACGATCATCTTTAAAGTACTTAACTCTATCATCCTGCATGTATTTGTAGTTGTAATATTTATTATCCTTTACAAACTTCTGCATACAAGCCATAACAGTGTTCATTGCTTCACCCTTATCAAAAGTTACATAAAGAGTTTCGTAATAAATACGAGCTTCATCATGCATAGGCTGATATTCAATTCTTACACTGGCATTTTTATCAATTTCTGAATCTTTTAAACCTACAGTTGTAAGATCCATAGTTATAGTCTGTGTAGTAAGCTTTTCCTTTTCAAATCTTTCTCTTTCAAAAGGATCATCAGGATTATCACCAATTGTTTCAGCAAAAACAGAACCCATAAGAACAGCAAAAACTGCAAACAAAGCAAGTATCTTCTTCATAATAGCACCTCTCTAGTAAACACTATACTCTATTATTTTACCGCATTCTAAGAAAAAATCAAGATTTATTACATATCGTCCCGAACTGATTCCTAGAGTCGGAAAATTTCTGACCAAAACCGCACCGTTTATTTCTTTCGGCTTATTTTTAATTGTCTTTCTGTAGTAGTTTCGAATTGCATCTTTTAGAGCTTCCCTGGCTGCTTCTTCAATTCCTTCAAAACCTTTTTCTACAGAAGCATAGCCTATGCCTCCAATCACAGGATTTTGTATGGAACTCCACAGGTTATAATTCTGCACCTGAGAGTCTGTGCGCGTATATTCCGCCCAGCAATTCAAATTATTTTCTGATATCCACGGTGAAACATATTTAATGCCACCCTTTATAACATCTGAAGAAACAATTTCTGTTACTTCAAGATATTCTTCTACCCCACGAGCCTTATCATATGGAACATACACAAAATTCCAGCCGTAGACCATTCCACTTATAATAAACGGAGCAATTTTATGCATCTGCTTTATTGGAAATTCAAACTGACTCCAATCATTATTCTCATTCTCTTCATCAGTATCAGCCGGAACAAGCCCAGGATACGCATCCAGTTCTGCCCACAAAGGTAATCTGATATTTCGTACCACAGAAGGTGTTTGTGCAAAAATCTTAAACACAAAAAACAAACTCAGTCCTGCGAAGAGAACGCTTTTTTTTACCGTCTGTAAGTATCTTTCCATATTTTTACAGGATGAATCCCCATTCTGAGCACAAAATATAACCAGGCTGCCAGAAATCCGAACAGATGCGTCATATGTGCAACATTAGACCCGCTGCCAAAAAACTGACTACCAAGTTCAATCAAAGCATAAATAAATACAAGAACTGGAGCCGGAACCGGAACAATTCCCCATATAAAGATTACCGAACGTGGAAAGAACACTGCATAAGCAAAAAGCACAGCATAAACTGCGCCGCTTGCCCCCAGCAGGAACACTCTGTAATACCCGGTAAACCAGTAAACCAAAAAAGAAAAAAAGCCGCTCAAAGCCCCGCACACAAGATAGAACAATAAAAACTCACGCGAGCCAATAGCTTTTTCCAGATTAAGCCCGAACACCAGAAGAGCAAGCATATTAAAAAATACATGCGAAACATTCTGATGAACAAACATATAGCTTATGAACTGCCAGTACATATGACCTTTCACCACAAGTATTGGATTCATAGCACCATAATAATGAACATATTCATTGAGATTTGGATACAAAAAACCGAGTCCAAAAATCACAAAATTTATGAAAATAATGGAAAGCGCAATTCTTCTATAAACATAGGGAAAAGGCCGTCGGAGAATAAATTTATTTCTTGGCATTAGCAGATTTTAGCGCAAGCTGTGCTTTTGGGTCAAAGTAAGTTACGCGATTCCTTCCGTTATTTTTTGAGATATAAAGTCCCTGATCTGCCTGATTCACAAATTCGTTTGGAGAGCTAACAAGATTCGTTTCTGCATCAAAAACAGAAACTCCACCAGAAATTGTTACATGCAGATGCTGATTATTATAAACAAAGTCGTGTTCATTAATCGTAGAGCGGATTCTTTCTGCAACAATAAGGGCTTCTTCCTTACCAGTATCCATGAGCAGGGCAGTAAACTCTTCTCCACCATAGCGGCTTGCAACATCAGAATCGCGCAGATTCTTACGAATAAGATCTGCAACACTCTTTAATACAAAGTCACCGCATTCATGACCGTATGTATCGTTAAACTTCTTAAAGAAGTCTATATCAAACATAATTACGGCAATATTCTTTTTATTCAGGAAAGCTGCATCTATTGCTTCTGTAAGTATATTGAAGAAATAATACTTTAACTTAAGGTGAGTCATCATATCTGTAGAAGACATTTCCAAAAGTGCAGCATTATTAATTGCCACAGACGCAAGACTTGCAATAGACATAATCTGATTCAACTCATAGTCAGAATAAGAAGCATCATCTTCTATGGCAATGCGTTCCTGAAGAATAAGCATACCATTCAGGTGACTCTTCTGAATAAGTGGAACAATCAGAGTAGGATTCAAGGCTTCAATAATACTCAGGTGGTTACAGTTAGGACAGATTGTCTTTAATTCTTCAAAGGTAAGCGGGCGTTTTTCTGAAAGAAGAATAGAGGCTATTGGAGTTGATACAGGAATTACAGTTTTATGCTCACTTAAAAAATCCTTAGAAGTTTCGAGTACAAAGTTTTCGTTTGTGATTATGTCGCGCACAAATATTTCAGCACCAAGAACGTGCATCTGTGCCATACAGATATAAACAATAGATTCCAGAAGATTACTGAAATCCAGATTCTGGCAGAAAGACTGAGCAATATCAAGAAGCTGTTCCAAATCATAAATTTTCTTCTCATACTGAAGAGTATGCTCCAGCATTTGTTTTTGAGACGAAATATTTTTATCCTCGGCTTTCTTTTTATTCATGCTTTATATCACCAGTATTAATAATAACATAGTTTTTCATAATTTCAAAAAATATATTCCATTTTTCGTAATTCGCTTCAAGGAAGTTAGTATTATCCCTGTTACGAGAAGACATCATGAGAACCTTAAGATTTGAAATTATTTCACTGGAAGGTTTTTTAGCATCAGCAAGAAGTTCACCAAGCTGACGGCTCAAGGCTGAAAGATTTGTACACTGTTCCTGTAAAACCTTGTGTGCATCATCATTAATTGACTGAACCATCTTCTCAAGCTTTTTGAAAAAGTCCTTATCTTTTTTGCTGTCTTTTATATAACTTTCAAGAACGGCAATACTATGCTTTTTATCTGCTCCAAAAGAAGATTCAAATTCCTCGATATCTTTTTCTGCGTTAATTGCGGCAAAAACAATAGAAGAAAAACTTGATTTATAAGCCGGATTATTAAAGAAACCTTCTATTACAATATCATTCAAAAGAGCACGGGCACCTTCTGGCAGATAGAATTTGAAAAATGTTTTTAAGATTCGCATAGGAAGAATCCATTTGAATGCCATGGAAACTTCTTCCTGTAAAAGGTTGTTATAGGTTTGATTGTAGCAGCCCACATCTTCGAGCTGAGTATCCGGAAACAGCTCTGCCACTTCTTCTGTAATTGTCTCGTCCTGAATTTCTGTTTTAATGCGCTGTTCATCTGCATCAAAACGTCCCTGAAGCATATTCGCAAAATCCTGACGCGGAGAACCTGTGTATTTTGCAACACCAGGCTCATAAACAAGATCTTGTCTGCACAGACGGATAAGGCTCTTAAGTTTGTTAGGGGTTAAAATTTTTGTAAGTATATAGTTGATTTTTTTGAGATTTCCAAGATAGTTATTTTTTTCTTCGTCAGAAAGATCAGTTCCCTTACGAAGTTGTGCCAGAGCAATTACAGCATCTGCAGTAGAAGTTGTGATTGTAAGACCACTGGCCTGATAGAATAAATCTTCCAGAAGATTCTGAGCTGTAGAAACAGAAATTTCTTTATAAGACGGCTTGTAATTAAGGTCTGCAGGAATAAAATTTGAATCAAAAGCCTGTAAGAATGGCGTATAATTATAACGACAGAATTCTACCAGCTGGCGAAGACCAAGCAAATCCTGATCCATCTTTTTAAAACCATCTGTATTAAGCGATTTTATAAGTCGTTCCAATTCTTTTCGCTGATGAATATAGATTCTATCCGGATTTTGAGGTTCTGCAAGAACATCAGCTTTACGATTTTCAAAAGAAAGCGCATCCAGAGCTTCCTGGTCTTGCACTGAATAACCTGTAACTATAAGCTGTGCTTCAAAACGATGCTGACGCTGAATATTATTTGGGCTTACCGTAACAGAAAAAAGATTATCAAGAGGACGGGTATTTCTGTAAAGAGCGTAAATTGCTTCTCCAAAATTTGGCAAAAGCATACCATTGCGGCAAATTGACGGCTGAAATTCTCTTATCTCCTGCTCCAGCTTTTTCATCTGCTGCTTTTTTTGTACTTCCGGTGAGGAACGCTTGAAAATAGACTCAAATAAATCCGATATTGTTTTTATAAATCCCATTTTTATGCAAAATATTTTAACAGAGATTTATAAATTTATCAAATAAATTGAGAAAAGATGTCTTTGTAGTCGGCAACAGTTGCAGCGTGAACTATGCGGGCACGCAGAGCGGCTCCACCTGAGATTCCTTTTGAATATGCGGCAAAGCGTTTGCGCATTTCGAGGCAGGCATGCTGCTCTGATGTTTCTGCCACAAGGCGTTCGAGTTCGGCAAAACCAGTTTTTACACGTTCTTCTGGAGGAACCGGCTCATAGCTTCCTTTCGTCAGCAGCGAAGTGGCATCTCGGAAAATAAAAGGGTTGCCCATAGCACCGCGTGCAAACATTACTGCATCTGCTCCAGTCTGCTCGAGCATAGCCCGTGCATCTTCCGGCTTAAACAAATCACCACTTCCAAAAACAGGAATCTGGCCAGCTGGCACTCCGTGTGCACTCTCCCATGCCCTAACCAATTCTACAAGTTCTTTCATGATATTCCAGTCAGAATGACCTTCGTATCCTTGAGCTCGGGTTCTCGGATGAATTGTAATCGCACTAACACCAGCTTCCAAAGCCGCAGTAGCAGCCTCCCGCCAGGTCATCTGCTTAGACTCCCAGCCAGAACGGATTTTTACGGTTACTGGCACACCACCCTCACGTGGACTACCACCAGCAGCTTTTACAACAGCCTCTGCAACCTTAAAAAGTCTGTCCGGGTCGCGGGTAAGAGCAGAGCCAGCTCCTGTCTTAATAATCTTAGGAACTGGACAGCCACAGTTGATGTCTATAACTTCGCAGTGTGTTTTTTCAAGAACTATATTTGCCGCCTCAGACATAATTTCCGGCTCGCCGCCAAAAATCTGTACAGAATAAGCTTTTTCGTTCATTGCACGACGCATCAAAATCTCAGTCTTAAGATTTTTGCGCACAAGAGCCTCTGCACTTACCATTTCGGTATAGGTAAAGCAGGCTCCGTTTTCTATGCAGACAGAACGAAACGCCGCATCGCTATAACCTGCGACCGGCGCTAAAAAGAGATTTCCTTTTAATTCTACGTTTCCGATTTTTACGGGGTGGTAAAGATTGTCCATGAACTACAACGACCGTCATGCTGAACTTGTTTCAGCATCTCTTACAACAGATCCCGAAACAAGTTCGGGATGACAGTTTTATTCCTCAGGCAGGTTGAAAGCCTTACAGCTGTTCTTCCAGAGCTGCTCGCTCAATGCCTCAAGATCCATATCAAGCATTTCTGCAAGGAATCGTGCAGTAGAAGGAAGATATGCAGGCATAGTTCGCTTCTTCTCACGGAATTCTGCTGGAATCATAAACGGACTTTCAGTTTCAATCAAAATGCGGTCTACAGGAATGTTTAAAACAGTTTCGTGCAGATTGCGGGCATTACGATATGTAAGGTTTCCAGCAAAACTGAACCAGATATTCTTGTCGAGGCACTTCTTTGCATAAGCAGCATCTTCAGAATAACAGTGTAAAATAGCACCTGCATCCGGCATACGTTCTGTAAGAACATCATAAAGATCCTTACCTGCATCACGGTTATGAATGATTACAGGAAGATTATGCTTCTGTGCAATTTCAAGCTGAGTAATAAAAAGTTCAATCTGGCTTCTCTTATCGCCAAACTGTTTAAAATAGTCGAGACCTGTCTCGCCTACTGCAACAACATTAGGCAGAGAAAGAGACTTTTCGATTGTATTAATCCAGTCTGCTCCCGGATTTGTAACTTCAGATGGTGCAACACCAACTGCATGGTAAATTCCAGAAATAGACTTTAAATTAGGATATACCTTGTTAAAATCATAGAGACTATTATTAATGCTGACAATGCGGGCAACTCCAGCCTGCTTTGCCTGCTGAATTACGCGCAATTGCTCAATAGGATCATCGTATATCAGCCCGATGTGAGCGTGAGTATCAAAAAACTTCATGGCTTATTCTTCCTAAAGATGAGATATATTGTACTACTAATATAACACTGGAATTGTCAAACGTCAAATTCTATCGTGAAATATGCCGCTTACCATTCTATATTAACAGATTACTTTCCTTGTTTTCCTCGCCAGCTGGCTTTAGTTGCCAGTGACCAAACTCATACTTTCTGATTTTTCTTCCGATAATAAAAGCAGGCGTTGCGGGCGGCGTTTGAGCCCGCAGAGAGGGTAGCAGAAGACCGCGAAGCGGGCTGGAGCGAGGGGGAGGCTTCCCCCTCCTTGCTAAGAAGTTTTCCCCTTTGACTTAATTTATCTATATATGATATAATTTTACGAATATGTCTAGAACTCAGAAAGCTTTGAAGAAGTTCGAAAAACAGGTAGCCTCAAACGTAACCCATGGATTCAGTGCATTCATGCGCAGAATCGGGAATTTCTTCGTTCGTATTTTTAAAGTTTTTGACAACAAGCTTACCATCATGATTGTTCCGCATTCGCAGAGCAAGGTAATCAACTTTCAGACAAACGTATTTGCACTTGTACTTGGTATTCTTGTTGCAGTCGGTGTTCTTGCTTCTTTCTTCTACTATAACCGTCGTTCAATTTCTGCAAATATGGAAATCACTTCGCTCGAAGAACAGAACCGTGCAACTCTTGCAAGTCTCGATGAACTTCGCGATGAAAATGCAAATCTTTTCCAGGCTGCAAAACGCTTCCAGACTTCCCTCTCACAGAGTCTTTCATTGCTTGGCATTGAACAGGTAAAAAACAATTCAGAAACATCAGCTTCTAATGGTGACCTTTCTGCACTCTTTAGTTCTAAAGAAGTTACTCAGGGTTCCCTCAAAGAAGTTGCAGATGTAAAAGAACTTACAAGCTATCTTGAAGATGCCGTAAAGCCAATTGAACAAATTGGTAAAATGCTTAAAACTCAGCAGAACCTCTTTACAGAGATTCCAAGTATCTGTCCTGTAAAAAATCCAAATTATCATATTTCTATGGCCTTTGGTCCTAATATCCACCCGCTCAACGGAAACTGGTATATTCACAAGGGTCTCGACTTCTCTACCTGGCGTTCTGGTGATGCTGTTCTTGCAACTGCTTCTGGTCAGGTTGTAACTGTCGGATTTGATAACAGCTTTGGTAACTATATCATTATTAAACATAATCATGGTATGTACACCCGCTACGCTCACCTTCAGTACTCTCGAGTTCAAAAAGGTGAAAACGTAAGTCAGGGTCAGGTTATTGGAGCAATTGGTAACACCGGTGTTACAACCGGTCCTCACCTTCACTACGAAGTTCATATCGGTTCTGATGTAGTTGATCCTGCAAAATATATAAACATCAATTTTTCAAAATAGGTTAACATGGCTTTACGAGTAGATGACATTTCCATAAACACAATAATCGGAAAGGGCTCAGCAATCTCCGGTAATTTGAAGGTTAATGGATTCATCCGCATCGATGGCGATATTGACGGCAACCTTGAAACCGACGGAAATGTTATTGTTGGCGAACTTGCCAGAATCCGTGGAAACCTAACTGCAAAATCTGTAATTGTCGGCGGAATAATAAAAGGTAATATCACTGCAAGCGAAAGTATAAAAGTTCTTTCAGAAGCCGCTGTAATTGGTGATGTTATCTCGCGCAAAGTTCAGATTGATGCTTCTGCTGTTATTCATGGGCACTGCATTTCTATTAAAGACGAAGCTGAATACAAACAGACTTCTGGTGAATATTTCCAGTCTAAAGCAATTAAAGAAAAGGTTATTCTGTAAATGGCAGAAATTGATTCTCTGGGCACAAATTACTATTACTCGGGTGTTCAGAATGCCTCTAATGAAGCTATAAAACGCAATACTAAAAAAGAAGAAGTCCGTAAGTCGAATGGTGCAAAACGCCTGGACTTTGGCAAGCTGCTTAAAGGTGAAGAGACGGAAGAGCCGCAGTTCATTGCCGAAGGCCTGAATCTGCCGCCGGAAGTTGCTGCGATGTCGATTGACGATGCAGCAGTCTATCTTGCTGATGCGGTTTCTATAGCAGGAAATAATCTTTCAGAAAATCTTACAAAAGAAAATGTTGAACAGTTTAAAACCTCTGTTCAGCAATTTGTGCGATTTGTAGTTGCAAATAATTTTGAAGTAAATTCAAAACGTAAAATGCGTAAGGGAAAGCCTTTAATTGTTCCATCCCGAACTAATTTCTTTTCAAACTATTCGCTTCCACCGCATGTAGTTGATCCAAAATATCAGATTCAGGTTATTAACGAAAAACTAGACGCATTAACCCGCGAAACGCTTTCTAATCAAATGAACAATCTAAAAATTCTTGCACAGGTAAATGAAATAAAAGGTCTCATTGTAGACTTGATGAGTGCATAATTAGTGAGGTATACTAAAATATTATGAGTGATATTTTTGAAACTGATATAGATAATGAGAACGAAAACCTTTCGTCTCTTGAAGATACAGATATTGATGAATCGACTAGCGAAAACCTTGTTTTTGACTATCCGCTTTATCATCTTAAATTAGATTATTCCTGCGAAACCCTTTACGCAAAAACTCCAGACGGAAAAATGCAGATTACCAGCGGAGATTTTGTAATTGTTCCAACCCGCTATGGTAAAGATATGGCCCGCGTTCTTGGAATTGCAAAAAAACCTATTGGAATTAAGCAGGCTGATATTGTAACTATTGATCGAAAAGCTTCAGAAGCTGATTTGAAGCGCCGTGAAGAACTGATTCAAAAAGAAAAAGATGCTTTCCCTATTTTCAAAGAAAAAGTTGCTTACCATAAGCTTGATATGAAGCTTGTTGAAACCCACTTTTTGTTTGATGAGCAAAAGGCATTATTCTTCTTCAGTTCTGATAGCCGCGTAGACTTCCGCGAACTTGTAAAAGACCTTGTTTCTGTTTTCAAAATGAGAATTGAGTTACGCCAGATTGGTGTTCGCGACGAATCCCGCATTACTGGTGGGCTTGGCGTTTGCGGTCGTCCATTCTGCTGTCATGGTGTTTCAGACAAACTTCGCCCGGTATCAATCAAGATGGCAAAAGATCAGAATCTTTCTTTAAATTCAATGAAGATTTCTGGTCAGTGTGGCCGCTTGCTCTGCTGTCTTTCTTATGAATACGACTGGTATAACGAAGCACGCAAGAGTCTTCCAAATGAAGGTGTCCGCCTTTCTTATGATGGAACTGATTTCCGCATTACAGAAGTAAATCCTCTTACTTCAATGGTAAAAATGCTTGGTGAAGATGGTCGTTTACTTGAAGTAAATGCAAAACGTTTCTACCGGGATGGCAACCGCTGGAAGATTAATTAGATTGCCACGTCGCCCTACGGGCTCCTCGCAATGACGAACAACTCTGTCATTGCGAGCGCAGCGAAGCAATCCATATTAAATAACTAAAAACTTGAATTTCTTCCATTATGATTTATAATATATAATACTATGATTTACATTAAGAAGTGGACAGACTACTACGAAGATTTTTTCCCTATTGAACCGAATCAGTATGAATTTTTCTCGGCTATGGGAGATGAGTTTACAGCTCCGGCTAAATTTTTAAGCGTAGAGTGCGGGCCTGCATTACTTTCGGAAAAGCTGCAGGAAAAACACGATATAACTCTTACGGACTCTTTTGCAGAGTTTGTTCAGATTGCAAATACACGTCAGGCAAATAA
>CAMNIU010000119.1 GCA_946540605.1 uncultured Treponema sp. | reverse complement strand
ATGAGTGAAAAGTTAGATAAATACATAGCTAAGAAAAAGCTTGCTCTTTCTGACACGGCTCGCAGTATTAGGGTGCATAAAACAATGTATTTGTTCCTGCTTCCATATGCTGTTTTGTTTATTACTTTCTATGTACTTCCTATGATTACTTCAATTTATTTTAGTTTTACAAACTATAATATTTTGGAGAAACCAGATTTCATTGGTGCTCGTAACTATTTAAATCTGTTCCTTGAAGATGAAGTATTTACAATTGCCGTAAAGAATACTTTCCTTATTGCAATTATTACAGGACCTGTTGGTTATATTCTTGCCTTTATTTTTGCGTGGCTTATTAATGAGCTTCCAAAGTGGATCAGAACTCTTGTAGTATTCTTCTTCTATGCACCATCTATTTCAGGTAACGCATATCAGGTATTCAAGATTTTGTTCAACGATGACCAGAACGGTTGGATTAACAGAGCACTTGCCAATTTAGGACTTACAAATTCTCCTATCATGTTCCTTACAAATCCTGCAATTGGTTTAAAAGTTATTATTCCTATCATTCTTTGGATGTCCATGGGTGCAGGCTTCCTTTCGTTCGTAGCTGGTCTTAAAGGTATTGATAAGGCTCAGTATGAGGCTGGTTATATTGACGGTATTCAGAACCGCTGGCAGGAACTTTGGTTTATCACATTGCCTAATATGAAACCAATGCTTTTGTTCGGTGCTGTAATGTCAATTACTTCTGCATTCGGTGTTTGTGATGTTACTATGCAGCTTGCCGGATATCCTTCTACAGAATACTATGCACGTACAATTGTAACTCACTTGTTCGACTATGGTTTCACACGTTTTGAAATGGGATATGCTTCTGCAATTGCAACAGTATTGTTCCTTACTATGATTCTCTGTAACAAAGTAATTCAGAAGCTTTTGAGCAGAGTAGGACACTAATAGGGGGTGATGAAAATGAGTTCAAAGAATATGTACAAAGATCAGACAATTCATCATTACAAACATCGACGTAAGCCAAACCGCTCTGTTGGTGGAGATATTGGAATTTATATTTTCCTTGCAATCTGTTCGTTGATGATGGTATTCCCATTGTTCTTCGCAATTTGTAATGCACTTAAGCCTCTTGATGAGGTTTTGAAGAACCCTCCAACAGTTCTTCCTCGTAACCCGACACTTGATAACTTCTCTGACCTTCTTATTACAATGAGTCAGGGTTGGGTTCCTCTTTCGCGCTATATCTGGAATACAGTATTTATTACTGTTGTTGGTACCGTAGGACACGTTGTGTTTGCTTCTATGGCTGCTTATGTACTTGCTAAATATCGCTTTCCGGGTGGAAATCTTTTCTTCCGAGTTGCTGTAGTTGCACTTATGTTCAGCGGTTACGTAACAGGTATTCCTAACTATTTGATTATGTGTAAACTCCATATGGTAGATACCTATTGGTCATTGATTCTTCCTGCAATCGGTGGTTCACTTGGACTCTTCCTTATGAAGCAGTTTATGGACGGCTTCCCAATGTCTTTGATTGAAGCTGCTAAAATCGACGGTGCATCAGAAATGTTGATTTTCTGGCGTCTTGTAATGCCAAACGTAAAACCTGCTTGGCTTACAATTTCCATCTTCTCTATTCAGGGACTTTGGAACAATGCTCAGGTACAGTACATCTATACCGAGAGTAAGAAAATGCTCCGTTATGCTTTGGATCAGGTTGCCCTTGGTGGTATTGCCCGAACCGGACAGCAGAATGCCGTAATCGTATTTACAATGTCTGTACCAATTGTATTCTTTATCTTCTCACAGAGTCAGATTATGGAAACAATGGCTACTTCAGGACTTAAGGACTAGCGCTATGATGAGACGAAAACTATTTATAATGATTGCAGGTCTCTTCACATTATGTGCAGGACTTTTTGCAAAAGGTGATACATATATTTATGACTTCTGGGATAATATTGAAAAGTCTCCAGACGTATACCGTGTTACACACGTAGTATATGCAGATGACTTGAATCTTCAGACTCCTCTTAAGAATCCAAGTTCGCTTTTTACTTATGGAAATAAACTGTATGTTGTAGATACAGATAATAACCGTATTGTTGAACTTGAATATACAGCAAAAAAGACACTTGCTTTTAATCGGGTAATTGATAGAGTTCATACAACAGATGGTTCAGAAGAAACTTTTGATGGACCTCGTGATATCTTTGTTAATACTGATGGTACAATTTTCATTGCAGATACTAACCATGGACGTGTACTTAAAGTTGATGAAGATTTTAATGTAATTTTTACTCTGAAAGAACCTGATGATCCTACATACGAAGCCGGAAAAGCTTTCCTTCCAGAAAAGGTTGTAGCAGACTCAAAGGGACGCGCTTATGTAGCTGCAAGAAATATCAATAAAGGATTCCTTAAATATGAGTATGATGGAACTTTTCAGGGATTCTTTGGTGCTAACGAAGTAGTTTATGATGTAAAAGATTTAATCTGGAAAAAGCTGGCTACTCAGGCACAGAAAGAAAAGATGGTACTCTTTGTTCCAGTTGAATATTCAAACTGTTATATGGACAGCGAAGGCTTTATTTATGCTGTTACAAAAACCTTTGACTGGTGGGATTTAAGAGGTGATAGAGCAAAACCTATTCGTCGTCTTAATGCACTTGGAAAAGATATTCTTGTAAAAAATAATGAAGATCAGCCTCCAATTGGAGACCTTGTATGGGGAAATGCCGCTGGTATTAGTGATCCTTCAAAGTTTACAGATATTACAGTTCTGGATAATAACGTATATCTTGCAGTAGATGAAAGTCGTGGACGTATTTTCGCATATAATGATCAGGGATATCTTCTCTTTGCTTTCGGCGGACGAGGAAATATTGATGGTTTCTTCCGTAAACCTGCTGCAATTGAGCATATTGAAAAAGATCTCTTTGTTCTTGACAGCTTAAATGCATCTATTACAGTCCTTTCTCCAACAGATTATGGAAATCTTATTTATCAGGCTACAGAACAGTTTGCCTGTGGTGAATATGATGAATCTGCAGAAACTTGGAGTAAAGTTCTGGAGTATAACGGAAACTATGACCTTGCATATATAGGCCTTGGTAAATCTTACTTACGTCAGAAGAAATATAAAGAGGCTATGGATTGCTTTAAGGTAAAGAGAGATCGCCGTGATTATTCTAAAGCGTTCAAGTATTACCGTAAGGAATGGATCGAGAAAAATATTGGATGGATGGTTGGTTTGTTAATAGCAATCATCGTTCTTTCAATCGTAGTTAAGATCGTTAAGAAAATTAAATGGGAGCTTAATACGCTATGAGTTATATCACAAGAAAATTAAACAAATTAAGACAGAAAGAAACGTATTTACACTTTCTCAATACGCTCAAATATTCTTTGTATGTAATTTTCCATCCGGCAGACGGATTCTGGGATTTAATTCATGCAAAGCGTGGCTCTTATGCTGCTGCAAATTTCATTGTAATTGTTACTCTTCTTACACATATATGGAAGTTGCAGTTTACTAATTTCATTATTTTGAATGTAAACTGGAACAGAGTTAACATTTTGATGGAGATAGCTTCTATTCTCCTTCCACTTGCAATATTCTGTATCTGCAACTGGGGTGTAACAACCTTGTTTGATGGTAAAGGACATTTAGGTGACATTTATATGGGTACTGCCTATGCAATGACTCCATATCCTTTAATTCAGATTCCACTCATTATTTTGAGTAATGTTGTTACTAGAGAAGAGGCTTCTTTCTACTGGGTATTCAACAATCTTTCATTTATATGGATGGGAATTCTTCTGTTTATGGCAATGATGATGATCCATGCTTATGGATTTGGTAAAACTCTTATTTTTACCATTTTTACTGCATTTGGAATGCTTGTCTTCATTTTCATTATGCTCCTGTTCTTTAGTATGATTTCACAGGGTATAGCATATTTCGTTTCACTTGGAAGAGAAGTTGTCTTCCGATTGAACTGACAGATAGGGGAAAAATATGGCAAAAGATAAGAAGATTAAAAAATCAAAATATCCAGAAGGATATATCGGCCGTCCAAAACCGATGAAAACAAAAAACTTCGAATTTCATAAACCTACAAAGAAATTCTGGATTGGTTTTGCTTTTACGCTTGCGGTTTTAGGCTTCCTTACATACATAGTAATTCGTCTTGTTCAGGTTGGAAAAGTTGTTCAGCCACAGTTTGATTATTATGAATACAGTGAAGCAAAGGATCCATCAGCTTATGTGCTTGAAAATAAATACATTAAATTTGAGATGGATCCTGAAACCACAAACTTTACAGTTCTTCAGAAAAATACAGGAAGAATCTGGCATTCTAGTCCTGAAGGTGCAAAAACAGATAGACTTGCACTTACTAAAGAAAAGAATAATATGATGTCTGCTGTACTTCTTAAATATTCTACAGAGAATGGTAACGATGATACATATGACACATATACAAACAGTGTTCTTAGAAAGTTCTATAATATCGAAAAGAAGGGTAATGAAATTACTGTAAATTATACTGTAGGTCAGATGGACCGCGAGTATATTTTCCCTTTGATTCTTTATCAGTCTGATTTTGATAAATGGACAGAAGGTCTTACAAAGTCTCAGACAGCTGCTGTAGGCCGTGCTTACCATAAATACAACAAAAGTTCATTCAAGGGTGCAGATCTTGAGGCTATGCTGGATAAGTATCCTGGAATGGAAGAGGAAAACCTTTACCTCGTTTTTGAAAATGTTCAGACTCACGTAAAAGTTCAGATGGAACAAATCTTTGGAATGCAGGGCTTTACTTATGAAGATTATCTTGCTAACAAAGAACTTTATAAAGAAGTAAACATCAAGGAAGTTCCAGCATTTAATATTTCAATGACATATAAAATTGATGGAAATGCTTTGACTGTAACTGTTCCATTTAAGGAAATTTCTTACAGACTTAAGTATCCTGTAACCCAGGTTTCTGTACTTCCTTATTTTGGAGCTGCAGGCCCTGATGAAGAAGGATATATGCTTATTCCAGAAGGAAGTGGAAGTATTATCAACTTCAATAATGGAAAAACAAAACAGAACGGTTATTATGCAGACTGTTATGGTTGGGATTATGCAACAGAACGAAAGGCTGTTATTACCGAAACTCGTGCTGTATTCCCTGCGTTTGGAATTGCATATCCTGATAGCAGCATTCTTTCTGTTGTAAATAAGGGTGCTGAATATGCTGGTATAACAGCAGAAATTGCCGGTAAACTCGGCAGCTATAACTACATTCGCGCAGATTATAAGCTGCTTCATCGTGAACAGTATGAAGTTACTGCACGTAGCCAGAGTTCACAGTTTGTTTATGAAGCTGGACTTCCTCAGGATGAATACATAGAACAGTCGTTTATCTTTGTTGACAGTGGTTCGTATGTAGATATGGCTAAAGCTTATAGAAATAAGCTTCTTGCTGGTGAAAAAAAGACAGACGTAAAGGAAGTTCCTCTTGCTGTTGAAATTGTTGGTGCTATTGAAAAGGTACAGCAGGTTGCCGGTATGCCAAAGGTTAAGCCTTACACATTAACAAGTTATAGCGAAGCTGCTCAAATTATTAATGATATTGATGAGCTTGGAATTAAGAACGTAAATTATAAGCTTTCTGGTTTTGTGAATGGTAGTATCAGACAGAAACTTATGACAAAGGTTAGATTTATTCCGGCCCTTGGCGGTAAATCTGGATTTAAGAAGTTAATTGAATCAACAGAAAATTCTTCTGCAAAGCTTTATCTTGATGGTGCAGTACAGACTGCATATCGTTCAAATCTTTGGAATGGCTTTAATAAATATCGTGATGCAGCACGTTTTGTAAGTGATGAACTTTGTGAGCTTTACGAATATTCTCCATTATGGTATGGACGTGATAAAGCATTAGACTCATACTTCCTTTTGAATTCAAAGCTTCGTGAAAAGAGTTCAGAAAGTCTTATTAAGACAGCTTCAAAGTTTAAGCTTGATGGTGTTTCATACCGTGATAATGGAAACCTTCTTTCGTCTGACTTTAATGAAAGACGTCTTTCAACTCGTGCTACAGAAACTGCAAAGCAGATTGCACAGTTCGAGAAGGCTGCTGAAAATAATCTTGGCATAATGATTAATGCTGGTAATGATTACACTGTACGAAGTGCAGATTTCATTACTAATATTCCATTGCATGGAAATAAATATGCTATTATTGATGCTTTTGTACCTTTCTATCAGATTGCACTTCACGGATATGTAAATTATGCAGGAACACCAATCAATCTTGCATATGAAAAAGATCAGCTTATTCTTGAATCTGCAGAAGCAGGTGCCGGACTTCAGTTCTCATTTATGAATTCTTCATCTGAAAGACTTCAGGAAACAAATTATACAGAATATTACGCAAGTAAATTTGATGCCTGGAAAGATAAGTTTGTTGAAATCTACAATGAATATAATTCAAAAATGGCTCCTGTAATGAATAGTCCTATTAAGGATCATGTAATTGTTGATGAAAATGTTACAAAGACAGTTTTTGAAAATGGTTATGTAGTTTATGTAAACTTCAGTTATGCTAATTACGTAACACCTTCAGGAAAATTCATTCCTGAGAGAGACTATCGCATTATGAAGGTGGAGGACTAAAATGAAGAAAAAGGTTGGATTAATGGGAAGGAGGGCAGTTTACGGTTATCTGTTTATTTTGCCTTTCGTTCTTGGTTTTATATTCTTTATGATAAAGCCTCTCGGACAGTCTCTGAGAATGGCTCTTTCAGATGTTATCATTTCAAATCAGGGATTTGAAATTCACTGGAATAATTTTGCAAACTTCAAGAAAGCTTTTCTTGTTGATGCAGAGTTCAACAGAATGCTTGTTGAATCAATAACACAGATGTTGTTTCAGTCGGTAGCAACAATTGTATTTAGTTTCTTTGTTGCTTTACTTTTGAATCAAAAATTTAAGGGAAGAACACTTGCCCGCTCAATTTTCTTCCTGGCTGTTATTCTTTCTTCAGGTGTACTGGTTGGTCTTGAATCAAGTAATGCACTTATGGCTGAGATTCAGAATATGATTGAAGAGGCTGGTAATGCAAACTCTGTAACACAGGTTCTTGAAGATATTCTTGTTTCGGGAACAAATGGTGTTGGTGGCGTAAGCTCAAGAGTTTTTGAAAAGGTTTTTGAAATTATCGATTCTATCTATGATGTTGCTATGGCATCAGGTATCCAGATTATCATCTTCCTTTCCGGTTTGCAGACAATAAGCCCAGGTATGTACGAAGCGGCCCATATGGAAGGTTGTACAGCCTGGGAAACTCTCTGGAAGATTACAGTTCCTATGGTAAGCCCTCTTATGCTTGTATGCTGGATTTATACAATCATTGACTTCTTTATGAAGAGTGATAACCAGATTATGGATAAGATTAATACACAGATGACTGAGCTTTTGAATTACGGCTTCTCATCTGCAATGGCATGGATTTACTTTATTGTTTGTATGTTATTCATTGGTTTAAGTTCATTGATTATTTCTAAGGTGGTATACAACTATGACTAAAAAAGAAAAGAATGTTAAAAAGCCTTCTACAGCAACTGCTCTAGATAAACGTTCATTCTGGGAAAGAAACGAGGCATCAAATGGTATACTTCTTACAGAAACAATCAAGAAGTATGCAATTTCTATTTTCCGTGGAATTCTTTTGTTTGGAATGTGTTTTATGATTATTCAGCCGCTCCTCAATAAAATGGCGTTGGGATTTATGGCTGAGCGAGACTTGTATGATACAACAATTATTCTTGTTCCAAAGCACTTTTCTGTAAGCAACTGGAAAATTGCAGCAATGCTTTTGAATTATAAAACAACAATGTTTAATACCTTGTGGGTATCAATCCTTGTGTCTGTAGTTCAAGTATGTGTATGTAGTCTTGTAGGTTATGGTTTTTCTCGTTTTAATTTCCCATTAAAGAGATTCTGGTTCTTCTGTGTTATTCTTGTAATTGTAATTCCTCCACAGACTATTTCTACATCACTCTTCCTTCATTTCCGATACTTTAATTTGTTTGGAAAGACAATAAACCTGCGTGGTTCAATGCTTCCATATATAATGATGTGTCTTGGTTGTATGGGGTTGAAGAATGGTCTTTACATCTTTATGATTCGTCAGTTCTTTATGGGATTCCCATTTGAACTGGAAGAGGCTGCTTATGTAGACGGTTGTGGACCTTTTAAGACCTTCTTTAGAATTATGGTTCCAGGTGCAAAACCTATCATTACATCATGCTTCCTTTTCTCATTTGTATGGCAGTGGACAGATAGTTTCTATTCGAACCTCTTCTTAGGAAAGATTCAGCTTCTGTCAATTCAGCTTACAAGTATTGTAGATAAGTTTGGTATTTATCTTACAAAATTAAATGGAGGCTCGGTTGTAGCTCCAATTGGTTATTCTAATGCAATTATGTCTACAGGTATGCTTCTTACAATTCTTCCTTTGATTATTCTCTACGTATTCTGTCAGAGACTCTTCGTAGAAAGCTTGGCATCAACTGGTGTAAAAATGTAGACTACAATCGAAGAACCGTTAAAATCCCCGGAACTTTCCGGGGATTTTTTTTATAAACCTAGGGAAAATTTCTTATGTAAATTCGACTAAGTCGTGTTATAATTATTTTTAATAGGCAATTTGCCGTTTACGGCGTAAATTTATAAAAAAAAGGAGTATAATTTTTATGAAAAAAATTGCACTTTTGGCAATGTCTGCTATGTGTGTTCTTGCACTTGCAGGTTGTAACAAATCTAAAGGTCCATCTGCAGCAGCTCTTAAAGCAGCTGAAAATGGAGACTATTCAAAACTTCCAGTAGCTAAAGATCCTGCTACAAAGAAAGCTTATGACTTTGGCGGAATGGCTGTAACTATCTATGACTGGTGGTCAAACCCAGATGCAACACCTTCTTCAAAAGCAGAAGAAGATCAGCTTGCTTACCGCAAGTATCTCGAAGAAACTTATAACTTCACTCTCATTCAGGATAACTTGAATGCAGGTTGGGGTGGACACCCAGCTGAAGTAGCTAACTACTGTATCACTGGTGGTGATGATGCTCGTATCTTCATCATTGATGGACGTTCTGCATTCTCTGGACTTGCTGCTAACCTTTGGGCAGATGTTTCTAAGACTCCAGATATCGACTGGACAAAAGAAAAGTGGAACAAGGCTGTTTGTAGCGTAATGCCTGGAAAATCATTCGCTGTTGGTAAGCCAGAACCACGTCACTGTCTCTTCTTCAACAAGCGCGTTCTTCAGGAAAATGGTTTTGACCCAGATGAACCATATAACCTTCAGAAAGATGGAAAATGGACATGGGAAACATTTGAAGATATGTGTGCTAAGCTCACAAAAGATACTGATAACGATGGTATTATTGACCAGTATGCTCTCTCTGGATTCAACGGAGAATTTGCATGGCCAACAATCTATTCTAACGGTGGACGCATCGTAAACGTTGATTCAAACGGTCGTTACTACCTTGATATGAGCGACAACGTAATGGAAGCTTGGGAATATGTTAGAAGAATCTTCACTAACTACAACAAGCCACAGGGTGAAGGTGCTAGCTGGGACTACTTCAAGGCAGACTTCTTGAGTGGTGCTACTGCATTCTATAACAACCAGGAATACGATGCTCAGGCAAATGGTATGCTTGCTGATATGAAAGATGACTGGGGTATGGTATGTCTTCCAATCGGACCAAAGGGTGATGGTAAATACTTCACACTCAACTCTGATAACATGCTCGTAATTCCAAGTTGCTATGATCAGGATAAGGTTAACAAGATCATGAAGATCTATGACTTCTGGTCAGACACAGTTCCTGGTTATGATGATCCAGATGCTTGGAAGGAATACTACTACTCATCATTCCGCGATACACGTGCTGTTGATGAAACAATGCAGTATATGATGGACAACTCTAAGTCTTGGAACGCATGGTTGATTCCTGGCTTGAACTACGCTCCACTTTCATGGAACATCTGTGCTGGTGCTGATGTTGCTGAAACATATGAGTCTATGAAGAACGAACTTCAGGCTACAATCGATGAGGCTATGAACGAATAAATAGTTTCGTAATTGCAAGCGTAACGAAGCAATCTACAATATGGATTGCTTCATCTTCGGTTTGCAATGACATCGATATGAACGACCGTCAGTTAACTTACTGACGGTCGTTTTTTATATATAGTGAAAAAGTTCAATTACATTGAAAAACGCAAGTCTTTTTTATATAATAATAATATGTCAAATCACGGTACAATTACTAATGATAATCATGCAGCACTCTGGCATGGCCGTTTTAAGGAAGGCCCGGATGCTGATGCAGTTAAATTCGAAACATCAATAAATGACGATATGCGCATGGCTTATGTTGATATAGAAGGCAGTAAGGCTCATGCAAAAATGCTTTGTAAACAGGGCTTGATTTCTGAGGAAGAAAAAAATCAGATTGTAAATGGTCTTGATTCAATTAAAGAAGATTTGAGAAATGAAAAGCTTTCTGTAGATCTTTCTGCAGAAGATATTCATTCTTTTATTGAGGCAACCCTTACAGACCGTATTGGTGAAGCTGGTAAAAAAGTTCATACAGGACGCAGTCGCAATGACCAGATAGCCCTGGATGAAAAACTATATCTTCGTCATCAGATAAAAAAACTTGGTAGTGAAATATTAAAACTTATAGATGTTCTTGTAAAAATTGCTTCTGAAAATAAAGATACCTTAATTCCAGGCTTTACACATATGCAGCATGCACAGCCTGTAACACTTGCTCATCACGTTTGTGCCTGGGCATGGATGTTCAGTCGTGATTTTACACGTCTTCGTGATGCAGGAAATCGCGCAGATCTTTCACCAATAGGTTCTTGTGCGCTTGCTGGTAGTGGATTGCCATTAGACCGTGCCTATGAAGCTGAACTTCTTGGTTTTGGTGGTGTAACAGATAATTCTCTTGATTCTGTTTCAGACCGGGATTATTACCTTGAAGTTGCTTCTGATCTTTCTATTTTACAGATGCATCTTTCTCGTGCCTGCGAAGAAATTGTTTACTGGGCTACTACTGAATTTGGTTTTGTTGAACTCAGCGAAAAGTGGTCTACCGGAAGTTCAATTATGCCGCAGAAGAAAAATCCTGATTTTGCAGAATTAATTCGCGGGAAAACCGGTCGTGTTTATGGTGATATGATTGCGCTCTTTACAATGATGAAGGGACTTCCACTTGCTTATGACCGTGATATGCAGGAAGATAAATCAAGTTTCTTTGAAGCTTATGATACAGTTATTTCGAGTGTTCGCATTTTTACAGAAATGGTAAGAACTGCAGAATGGAATAAATCTGTTATGGCAGCAGGCTGCGATGGCGGTTATCTTAATGCCACAGATATTGCAGATTATCTTGTTCGCAAGGGGCTTCCTTTCCGTACTGCTCACGGAGTTTCAGCAGGTCTTGTGCGTATTGCCATAGAAAAGAATTGTAAACTTGAAGAACTTGATTTCAGCGAATATGAAGCTGCAAGCCCACTTTTTGAAAAAGATATTTTTGATTTAATCACACCAGCAAAGTGTGTTGAAATTAGAAAAACAATTGGTGGACCAGCACCTTCTGAAGTTCAAAAACAGATTGAAAAACTTTCTGCATTTGTTAAGGATAATACATCGGCTGAAGTAGATTCAATCGATGATTTTATAATTTAGGAGATTATTATGAAAAAAATTATTTGTGCCGCAATTTTAGCAGCTGCAGTGCTTGCTATGACAGGTTGTAAAAAATCACAGAAGAAGGAAGGAGCAGATGCTGTTTCAGCTCTTAAGACTCGTGGTGTATTTGTACTTGGTCTTGATGATTCATTTCCACCACTTGGTTTCCGCAGTGAAAATAATGAAGTTGTAGGTTATGATATTGATCTTGCAAAAGAAGTTGCAAAGCGTTTGGGAGTTGAGTTCCGTGCACAGCCTATCGACTGGGATGCAAAGGAAATGGAGCTTGAAACCGGCAAAATCGACTGTATCTGGAATGGTTTTACAATCACAGAAGAACGAAAGAATGCTCTTTCATTTACAGAAGCTTATTTGAATAATGATCAGGTGCTTGTTGTTCGCTCAGACAGTGGAATTAATTCTCTTGCAGATATGAAGGGAAAGACTGTTGGTATTCAGAGCGGTTCAAGTGCTCAGGAAGCTGTTGATGATAACGCTGATTTTGCTGCTTCAATTTCTAAGTTGATTATGTTCAAAGATAATATTACAGCTTTGAATGACCTCGATATTGGCGGAGTTGACGGTGTTGTAATGGATAGCGTTGTTGCTAACTATTCTATTGCACAGACAAAAAAGCCTTTCAAAGTAATTGATGAATCACTTGCAAACGAAGGTTATGGTGTTGGATTTAGAAAGAACGAACCAGAATTGCGTGATGCAGTTTGGTCAATTCTTAAAGAAATGCAGGCTGATGGAACTGTAGCTGCAATTAGTCAGAAATGGTTTGGTCGCGATATTTCTTCAATTAAGTAATAAATAAAGTAAATGCCTGATAAATATATCAAGATGCTTCGAGCGATGCTTAACGGTTCTGTTACATCGCTTGAAGTATTTTTTCTTACAATTCTTTTTTCTATTCCTCTGGCTCTTCCAATTGCAATGGGAAGAATGTCTAAACATAAATTGCTTTCGGGAACTACAAATGTATTTCTTCTGATTATTCGCGGTACTCCGCTTATGTTACAGCTGCTTGTTGTATATTTTGGGCCCGGGCTTTTTGTGCGATGGCTTGTTTTAAAAGGGTACGATGTATCTTTCAGATGGAATCGTTTTGTTGCTGCAATTGTAGCCCTTTCAATTAATTATGCTGCGTATTTTGCAGAAATCTATCGTGGTGGTATTGAGTCTATTCCAAAAGGGCAGTATGAAGCTGCTAAAGTGCTGGGCTATACTCCTGCGCAAACTTTTTTTAGAATTGTTTTACCACAGGTAATTAAACGAATCGTTCCAGCCATGGGTAATGAAGTTATTACTCTGGTTAAGGATACAGCTCTTGTTTCAGTAATCGGAGTAAGTGAACTTTTAATGGTTGCTAAAGAAAGACAGGGGGCTTTATTTTCGTTTGTTCCGTTATTTATAGCTGGTGTTTTCTATTTTATTATGAACTGGATTGTTTCAATCGGCTTCCAGAGATTAGAAAAGAAACTTGCTTATTATAATTGAGGCTGAGAATGGAAGAAATAATCAGAGTTGAAAATATCAGAAAAACTTTCCGCGATAACCTTGAAATCTTAAAAGGTATCTCTTTTTCCGTAGAACGTGGAGAGGTTTTAAGCATTATTGGTCCTAGTGGTTCGGGAAAATCAACAATGCTTCGCTGTATCTCTCAGCTTGAGACTGTAACAGATGGAACCATTAAAATCTGTGGTCAGACTCTTGTTGAAAACGGAGTTTATACAGATAAAAAAGCCCGCCATGAAATCATTTTGAAAAGTGGACTTGTTTTTCAAAACTTTAATCTTTTTCCACATTATTCAGTTTTAAAAAATGTTACAGCAGCTCAAATTCGTGTATTGGGTAAATCAAAAGATGAAGCAGAGGCTGTCGCAATTGATTTGCTGAAACGAATGGGGCTGGAATCAAAAATAAACAATTATCCTTGTGAACTTAGTGGTGGCCAGCAGCAGCGTGTTTCTATTGCTCGTGCTCTTGCCTTAAAACCTGAAGTGCTTTTGTTTGATGAGCCGACTTCTGCACTTGACCCTGAACTTACCGGCGAAATTCTTGCAGTAATAAAAGAACTTGCTGCAGAAAAAATGACAATGGTTGTCGTTACTCATGAGATGGCTTTTGCCCGCGATATTTCTTCGCACATAATCTTTATGGACGGTGGAGTGATTGTGGAAGAAGGTTCTCCGGATGATGTTATTAATAATCCGAAAATGGATAGAACCAAGAGTTTCCTTTCACGTTTTGCGAGTAATTAGGTTTTAGAACCCGGCGAAACGAAGCAAAGCCCTTGAAATAAATCAAAAAATCTTATAATATATTGTCCTAATATACACAATAGGCATTTTTATGCCCTTGTTATGAAATTACAGTAAAAATTTGGTACTGGAAACAGTGCCATGGAGGATATAATGGTCAAAATCAGACTTAAGAGATTTGGTGCAGCTAAGCGTCCATGCTACCGTGTAGTTGTTCAGGACTCACAGAAGCCACGTGACGGCGTTTGTATCGAAGAAATTGGAACTTTCATGCCAATCGCGCAGGAAAAGGATCAGGTTTCTATCGATTTGGAACGTGCTAAGTACTGGATCAGTGTTGGTGCACAGCCTACAGACATCGTTAAGAAGCTGATGAATCGCCAGGCTGCTAAGAAGGCAGAATAGTTTACAGAGGGGCTAGGAAATGGAAAAAGACCTGATTGAATACATCGCAAAATCATTGGTCGATGATCCGTCAGCTGTATCTGTAAATGAAACTGAAGGCGAGAAAGGCATGGTGCTCCAGCTCAGAGTGGCAGATGGTGACATCGGCAAGGTTATCGGTAAATACGGTAGAATTGCAAAGGCCATGAGAACAGTTCTGAGTGCTTCAGCAGTAAAAGACGGTAAGCGCTACAGTCTTGATATTCTTGATAACTAGTTGGGAATATTGCTGATGGAAAAAGCACAACTTGTAGTCGGCTTCATCCGTGGAACTCACGGTTTTTCGGGTGAATGTAAGGTTGAGAGTGCCTCCGGAGAATATGAGCATCTGCTTGATTTGAAGGAAGTTACTTTAGTGCATGGCGACGAGCATAGAGAAACAAAGGTTGAATCGGTTTCTCTGGGA
>CAMNIU010000118.1 GCA_946540605.1 uncultured Treponema sp. | reverse complement strand
AAGAAGCACTACGAAGATCCACGCGCTAAGGAATACCTTATCGACGACGCTAAAGAAAACAAGCTTTACGACGAAATCTATAAGGAAGTTAAAGTTTCTAAGGGCGACAAGGTGTCTTTCAAAGACCTCTTCGCTAATGCTCAGTAAATGTCATTATCCGGCTTGACCGGATAATCTTTACAAAACGGTGGTTTTTATTACAACCACCGTTTTTTTATATCCCTCACAGAGTACACGGAGGGCACAGAGTCTTTTTTTTATATATTAATAATCTCTGTGTTCTCTGTGAACTCTGTGAGAAATTTATTATTTCTACTACCCAATTGCCCAAAAATTCAGTATATTTATAATAGATACCGAAACAAGTTCGGCATGACAGTGCGGGATGCACTTTTTTATTTAAAGGGGATTTTATGAACGAACAGATGAACACACTTGTTCCTTACGTAGTTGAAAAAACAGGAAACGGAGAACGAACCTACGATATTTTTTCCAGACTTTTAAAAGACAGAATCGTATTTATTGATGGAGAAATCAATGACGCAATGGCAGACCTTGTTGTAGCTCAGATTCTCTTCCTCGAATCAGAAAATCCTGAAAAAGATATCAGCATTTACATCAACTCTCCAGGTGGAGCAGTTACAGCCGGCCTTGCAATCTACGATACAATGAAATATGTAAAATGCGACATTCAGACAATCTGTATGGGTCAGGCAGCCAGCATGGCAGCAATTCTTCTTGCAGGCGGAACGAAGGGTAAACGATATGCCCTTCCTTCAAGCCGAGTAATGATTCACCAGCCACGAGGTGGTGTTGAAGGTCAGGAAAGTGATATTAGCATTCTCGCAAAAGAAATCATCAGATTAAAGAAACTTTCTATCGAATATCTTGCAAAAGATACAGGCAAAAGCACAGATAAAATTGCCGAAGACATTGAGCGCGACTTCTTTATGTCGGCTCAGGAAGCGGCAGAATATGGTGTAATCGATCAGGTTATGCCTTCAAGAAAATAAGACATCTCGCGTCATGCTGAACTTGTTTCAGCATCTCGTCAAAATAGATTCCGAAACACACATTCGTAGCAAGTGCGTGCGAATGTGGCGTAGCGTTCGGAATGACGTTGTGTTTGGAGACTTTTATGAAACGATTTGGAAATAATAACGATGTTTTCTGCTTTTTCTGCGGAAGCACAGCTGGTAAGGACCGTAAACTGATTACTGGTCCAAGCGGAAATACATTTATCTGCGATAAGTGTGTTGCAATCTGTCAGGGAATTCTGGATCAGCAGGAAGCAGATGTAACTCCTATTGAACTTAAGGACGTACCTACTCCACGCGAGTTTAAGGAATATCTCGACAGTTATGTTGTAGGACAGGAAGAAGCTAAAAAGACTCTTTCAGTTGCCGTATACAACCACTACAAGAGAATGTCTGTATCTGCAGCTGCGCAGGCCGCTGAAGATGCTGTGAAAATTGAAAAATCTAACGTTCTTTTGATTGGACCTACCGGAAGTGGTAAAACACTTTTAGCACGTACGCTCGCACAGCGACTTAAGGTTCCTTTTGCGATTGCTGATGCCACAACTTTGACTGAAGCAGGTTACGTTGGTGAAGACGTAGAAAATGTTCTTCTTAAACTGATTAATGCTGCAGACGGCAATATTGAAGCAGCTGAGCGCGGAATTATTTTTATTGATGAGATTGATAAGATTGCGCGCAAAAGCGAGAATACTTCGATTACGCGCGATGTAAGCGGCGAAGGTGTTCAGCAGGCACTTTTGAAGATAATTGAAGGAACAGTTGCAAGCGTTCCTCCACAGGGTGGACGAAAGCATCCTAATCAGGAAATGCTTCAGATTGATACAACAAACATCCTCTTTATTCTTGGTGGAGCATTTGTTGGTCTTGATAAAATTATTGAACAGCGTGTTTCTTCTCACGCAATGGGCTTTGGTTCAGAAGTTGGTCAGATGTCAGATGAAGATAAGATGAAACTCTTGAATCAGGTTACTCCGGATGACCTCGTAAAATTCGGTTTGATTCCAGAACTTATCGGCCGTATGCCAATTACCTGCGCTCTCAAAGAACTTACACGTGACGACCTTGTAAGCGTACTCACAGAACCTAAGAATGCTATCACAAAGCAGTTCCAGGCATCATTCAACATTGATGATGTAAAACTTGAGTTTGAAAAAGACGCAATCGAAGAAATTGCAGACGAAGCAATCCGCCAGAAAACCGGTGCCCGTGGTCTTCGTACAATCGTAGAAAAAATGCTTATGGACGTAATGTTCAAGATTCCTGACATCAAAGGAAAGAAAACCTTTACCGTTACTAAGAAAATCGTACAGGGTAAGGAAAAGAACATTGAAAGTCTCATAAAAACAGACACAGCTTCAATCGAAAGCGCATAAGGCATAATGGCAGACGTTTTTTCAAAGCTTTCTGAAAATCTAAAAGCAAGTCTCACTTCACTTGGAATTACCTCGCCTACTGCAGTACAGGCTCAGGTAATTCCTCACATTCTGGAAGGAGAAAATGTCCTTTTTGAATCAGAAACAGGAACCGGTAAAACCTTTGCTTACCTCTTGCCCCTCATCAACAAGCTGGAAAGTCTTGATGACCACCAGAGGGTGCGTATAATTGTTGTAGCTCCCACTTTTGAACTCGCATCACAAATCAACAGTGCCTGTAAATCAGTTACAAAACACAAGTCTGCACTTATGATTGGCGGAGCTCCCCTAAAACGTCAGATTGAAACGTTAAAAGAAAAACCCGAAATTATCATAGGAACAGCAGCCCGCCTTGTTGAACTCATTCATTTGAAAAAGCTTAAAATCGAAGGTCTTCTTGCTGCAGTCTTTGATGAAACCGACCGTCTGGTAAAAAAGGAATCAGTCGAAGACACATCAAACTTCCGAAACCTTTTACCTGCCGGCACACAAATCATCGCCTGCACCGCAACAATCAGCAAGCAGACAAAAATCTTTTTTGCCGATGCAAAGAATATTGTACTGCCACCGGAAGATGTACTTCGCAAGCGCATAACCCACTGGGCCATCTATGCCGAAAACAGGGACAAGATTGATACGCTAAGAAAATTCCTTGCGGCTGAAAATCCGACAAAGGCCCTTATTTTTACTTCCCGCGCAGATCAGGTAGAAAACATTTACAACAAGCTCACTTACAAAAAAGTTGCCTGTGCTGCCCTTCACGCAAAAACAGACAAGCAGAAACGCAAGGCCGCCATTGACCGCTTCCGCAGCGGTAAGGAAAAAATCCTGATTACAAGCGACCTGGCCGCCCGGGGCTTGGATATTCCCGAAATCTCTCATATAATTCAAATGGACTTTCCCCAGGATGAAGATTTCTTCATCCACCGAAGCGGACGTACTGCCCGTGCCGGAAAAAGCGGAATTAATGTCGTTATCGGAGACGAATGGGAAATGCGGCATTTTGCTCAGCTTGAAAAAAAGCTTGGTATTACCGTATATCCAAAGGAAATCAGGAATGGCAAGGTTGTAAGCCCTGCCCTTGAAGAAGAATGAAAATTGCGATTGATACCCTTGGCGGCGACCACGGCCGTTCAGGTTTTGGCTCATATATTTTATATTTTATCTCAAACCTGCCAAATGATCTCCTTGCCAGCCACAATATTGAAATTGAACTTTTTGGCACAGAGGAAGACCGATATACTTATACATCAGGAACAGACATTCCCTATTCTGCAATAAAGCTGCTGGAAACTCCTAAGGCGCTCCGCCGCTGGTATAAATATCACGCCAATGGCTTCATCAAAAAACACGGCTACGATGCCGTAATTTATCCGAGTGCAAATAAAATGCTGCCACGCAATTTCAAGGGACACACTGCCCTTGCGGTAATCAACAGCATCATGTCTTCTGACATTCCTGAAATGGACAGAAAATCCCGCCGCCAGCTTAAAAAAGGCATTCTCCATGCCCATAAGTTGATTGCAGCCTCAAATTTTATCAAAGAAGATTTAGTAAAGCTTGGAGTTGATTCAAAAAAAATCACTGTAATTCACAACGGAATTGACCACAAGCTTTTCTTCCCTATGGCTGATATTTTTGAAGATGAAATTGTAGACATCAAGCCATTCGCAATAAAAAGACCTTATTTTGTTTACGGTTCAAGCCTTTCAAGTCCAGAGAAAAAACACATTGAGCTTATCAAAGCCTTTGAGCTTTTTAAGAAAAACACAGGTGCTCCACACCGCCTTGTTCTGGCAGGAAACGACGGCCCTTACGCAGAAGAAATTCACAAGGCAGCCTTTGATTCTCCTTTTGCAAGCGACATTTTTCTTACAGGCTTTTTCCCACATGAAAACTTTGCCCGCCTTTACGGTGGAGCAGACGCCTGCATTTTTCCTTCCGTAAATGAAGGTGTTGGTCTCCCTATCCTCGAGGCTATGGCCTGCGGCATTCCTGTCGTGTGCAGCGAAAAAGGAGCTTTAAAAGAAATTGGCGGAACCGCTCCCCTCTACTATAATTCAGATAAAGCAGACGCAATTGACCAGTTAGCCCTTAACATGCAGAAAATCACCGAAGACAAGGAACTCCGCGACAATATGATTACCGACGGCATTGTCTGGGCAAAAGACTTTAACTGGGAAGAAACGGTAAAAAAGACTTTAGAAATACTACTTTAAAGGAAAGCAATAATTCGGTATAATTAAAAGACTTAACTTAGAGGTGAATTGTGTTTTTAAAAAGTCTTGATATATTCGGATTTAAATCTTTTGCAGACAAAACTCACATTGATTTTGCAGAGGGTATTACTGCCCTGCTGGGTCCTAACGGCTGTGGTAAGAGTAATGTCGTTGATGCAATCAAATGGGTACTTGCTGAACGCAATTCAAAAAACCTTCGTGCAGAAAAAATGGAAGACGTTATTTTTAACGGTACTGAACGTCGTCCTGCTTTGAACACTGCAGAGGTTACCCTCACTATCGCTAATGACAAGGGACTTCTCCCTCTCGATGAAGAAGAAATTGCAATTACACGTAGACTTTACCGTTCAGGCGACCAGGAATATTTTATAAACAAGCGCCCTGCCGGTCCTACAGAAATCCGCCGTCTTTTCATGGACACCGGTGTTGGTAAGGCTGCTTACTCTGTAATGGAGCAGGGAAAAATTGACCAGATTCTTTCGAGCAAGCCTGAAGACCGCCGCTACCTTTTTGAGGAGGCCGCAGGTATCAGCCGTTCTAAAGCCGAGGTTGCCGAAGCTGAACGCGAGCTTGAAAGAACCCGTCAGAACATGACTCAGATTGAAATTGCCATGGGCGAAATTAAACGTCAGTACGACACCCTCAAGGTTCAGTCTGAAAAAACAATAAAATACCGTCAGTTCAAGGAAGAAATCTATAGCTGCGAGCTGGATCTTACCCTTCTCCGTCTCAAGAACTTTGTAACTGATAAGGCGCGCCATGAAGAAGAACTCAAGCGTGTTCAGGAAAAGCGCGATAAGGTGCGTCAGGAAATCGAAGAAATCAACAATACCATTTCCGAAAACATGGACAAGGTAAAGGCCATGCAGGATGACCTTTACAGCAAGCAGGCAAATCTTCTTGCAATTGCTCAGGAAAAAAGCGGTAAACTGGAGTTGATTAAACAGCAGAATCAGCAGGCTCTTTTGATGAAGGAAAAACTCAATGCTCTCGAAGGACGCCGTGCTGCAATTCAGGAACGCATTGATACTGTCCAGGAAGAAATTGATGAAAACAACGCTGCTCTTCACGAAAAAAATAAGCAGCTCAATGATATTAAAACAAATATAGAATCTTTCAATAAAAATATTGAAACTTCAAGCAGCCAGATTACAGACAATGACAGAAAGGCTGACTCACTTCGCCAGCAGATTACAGAACTTGAAGAAGAACGCGTAGAACTTCAGAAAGAACTTGCAGCAATTACAGAAGACATTGTTTCCATGCTGGATGCTAAGCTCAAGGACGCAGGCTTTAGCGAAGGTGCTCTTCGTATTGCAAAGGAAGAACTAGAACAGAACTTTGCAAAACTCAAGATTTATCTGGACGGCCGTAAAAATATTTTCTCTGACCAGGCTGCAAAAAAACTTAATGCAGAAGAAGCTTCAAAAACAATTTCTGAAGCTGTTGAAGCCTTTGAGGAAGCTGGACGGCAAATGGAAGGACTTGAAGCTTCCCTCAAAAAATATCAGGACGCATCCCCTGCTTTTATTACTGAGTTTCTTTCTCCAGAAGGTATCATGACCAAAAAGCGCGGTATCGATGAAAAAATCAATCAGAACCGTTCTAAAGTTGATGATATAAATAATCAGATTAAAGACCTTCATTCAAAGAACTCAGAACTCACAAAAAAAATCAACGAGTATCGCGATACATTACAGAAACTTAAGCTCAACGAGATTCAGATGCAGGAACAGATTTCTGCAAGTCAGAATCAGATAAACGTATTGAACCGTCAGCTCACAAGTGAACAGTCAACTTTACGCGATACAGAAGATGAATTGTTTTCAGAAACAAAACGCGCAGAAGAAATCAATGAGCAGATTCAAACCTACCAGGATGAACTTGCAGAAATTGAATACCGTGGTAAAAAACTTGCAGACGAAATGGCTAAGCTCGACGAAGAGATAGCCAAAGCTAACAAGAGCGTTTCCGGAAAGAGCGACACCCTCGACAAAAAACGTGATGAACAGAATAAATATCAGGAGCAGTACGAACGACTTTCACTTTCCTTAAACTCTGCAGACAACGATATTCGTAACGTAAAGCAGAATTTCCAGGATCAGTATTCACGCGATCTCATGGAATTTGAAGAGCGCATGTACAAGATTACAACTCCGGCTACTGAACTCCGTGAAAAACTTGCAGATGCAAAAAAACAGTTCTCTTCTCTCGGAAGCGTAAACCTTATGGCTCCGGAAGAGTTTAACGAAGTAAAGGAACGCTACGAACGTCAGCGAACTAACTATGAAGATACACAAAAGTCTCTTGAAAACCTTACTCGTGTAAGTGAAGAAATCAAATCTAAATCTGCCGAGATGTTCCTCGAGACTTATAATCAGATTAAGAAAAACTTTCACAACATGTTTCGCCGTCTTTTCAACGGTGGACGTGCAGAGCTCAAACTTGCAGATCCTGCAAATATTTTGAGTTCTGGTATTGATATTTACGCTCAGCCGCCTGGAAAGAAGCTTGAAAATATTGCCTTGCTTTCCGGTGGTGAAAAGACAATGACTGCGGTTGCCCTTCTCTTTGCAACCTACCAGGTTCGCCCTAGTCCATTCTGTCTTTTGGATGAGATTGATGCCGCACTCGATGATAAGAACGTTTCTTCTTTTGTAACTGCGCTTGAAAGTTTTGCAAGTGTTAGCCAATACATCGTTATCACCCATAACAAGAAAACTGTAATGGGTGCTTCGACAATGCTTGGTATTACAATGGAAGAGTCTGGAGTAAGTAAGATTATTGCCCTTCGTCTTGATGAAGATATTAAGCGAGGTGCTGTAATTGATCATAATCAGGACAACTTTGTTGAAGAAGATGTTCCGGATGAAGAAGGCGTTGTACTTCCACCTCGTCCGCCAAAACGCGACAAGCAGTAAAATATGAATATCAAAGGAATTTGGGAAAACATAAAAGAAAAGCTCTCACCACTCACAGAAAAAATCCGTGAATTTTACGAAAACAATAAAATGCTTTCGTATATTATCGCGGGTTTGGTAGCCCTTCTTATTTTATGCATTATTCTTTTGATTGCCTTAACAGGAAAGAAAAAAGAACCGGCCACAGTTCCGGGAACTGTCCTCGAATTAACAGAACCGCTTGTAATTCCTGACGGTCCGGAACTTCCAAAAGATTATACAGCTTCCCGTACTCCAAAAGACAAATGGAGCGAAGAAGAAGCTCAGGAATGGTTTACAATTCCTTCTCAAAAAGAAATTGATTCTCTTTCAAAAGCTAATGACAATTTAATTAATGAAATAACAGGAGCTGCTCCATGAAAAAAATACTCATAGCATCAGCATGTGCAATAACGCTATGTTTTACATCCTGTGCATCTAAGCAGGCTCCAGCCACAGAACCTCAAACAGAATTTACTCCTCAAATTGAAGCCGAAACTGACGTAAACGAGGAATCAGCCGAAGAGAACTCTGAATCTGATACACAGACAGAAAAATCTGATATAGACTCATCAAGTGAAAATGCAGAAACTGAAAATTCCGAAGAAGCTACACAGACTAAGGAATTAACATCAGAAGATTTTCCAGAACCGGAAGCAATAGAAGAACCTGAAATTGTAACTCTTGAACCGGTAGATGAAGTTATTGAAGAACCAGCATCTGAAGAAACAGAACCAGTAGAAAACGAAGAAGTTCCAGAAATTACTGTTGTAGAAACAGAAGAAACCGCAACCGAAGAAGGCACTACAGAAGAAACTTCACAAGAAAACTCTGAATCAGAAAACACGGAAGACACAAGCCTTCCTACAGAAACTGAAGATATCTCTGCAAATGATGTTGTTATTGTAACAAAACCAGATACTGACGGTATTTCCGGTGGTATTGATATAACAGAAGATGATTCAAATTCAGACGAAGAAAATGCCGGTGTGGAAGCAGAAATCATTCCTTCTCGTTCAGTTACTCTTAAAAAATTTGAATATCTTGATGTCACATATCCTGGAAGCGGCTGGATTTACATGGGACTTACAGATAACTCAAAAGATATTGCTTACTTTGGACGCAAACTTGGAACAAAAGATACAAAATTCAGTTTACAGGCACGTGCTGCAGGAACTAAAATAATTCACTTCTATAGAAACGATCCTCTTACAGGACAATATCTTGATGATTATATTGAAGTAATTATTCAACCGGAAAATGGTTCGAACAAAACTCATATTGAAGCTCCTGAATACAAACTTCCAGTAAAAAAACTTGAAAAACAGATAAAGCAGATTGAAGAACAATCAGAAGAAACAGAAGCAGAAAACACTGAAACTGAGAAAACAGAAACTGTAAATCAAAAAGATTCTTTAAAAACAACAGAGTCTGCAAAAACAATTCCAGTTGAGACAAATAAAACTGTATCAGTTGCTCCCGAAAAGAAAACGTTACAAAACCCAGTGACGACTCAAAAAGCTGAACAATCAATTCAAGAGGAACAATCAGAAAAATCAGCTTCATCTCCAGATTCTCAAACTCTGTTAAAGGAAGCTCAATTATTGTATAATGAAAAAGAATATAAAGCATCACTTTCAAAACTTAATCAGTTTTTTGAATTGTCAACAGATAATCGTGATGAAGCCTTGTATCTTAAAGGTCAGATTCTTGAAGAAAAATCTGAAGTCCGCAATATAAAAGGTGCAATCGATGCATATTCAACGCTTACTAAAAACTATCCTGCAAGCAAATTCTGGGACAGTGCAAATAAGCGTATAATATATTTAAAAAGATTCTATTTGGAGGTTAGATAGATTCTATGAACAAAGCATTTAAATCTATTCTTATTATCGGAATGGGCACAGCACTCTTGTCATCCTGTGTATTAGGTCGTCCAGAAAAGGAAGTTGCTCCTGTCCGCTCAATTACGGTTTCGGGTTCGGGAAGCATTTCCGTAAAACCTGATATGGTATCGATGAAGTTTATTGTAAGAAACACAGGCTGGAACTGCCCTCAGGTAGCAGAAAGAAATGCAATTAATACAACAAACACAATCAATGCAATAAAAGAAGCAGGAATTCCTGAATCTGATATTTCTACTTTTGATTATTCAATTTCTCAGGATAACTCCCATTCCTATGCTGGTGAATATACTGTACGCAATACAATTGCCGTAATTATCAGAAATATTGAACTTACAGGCAAAGTAATTGATGCAGCAGTAAAAAACAATACAGGAGCAAATGGAATTACTTCTTTTGAATATCTTGTATCTGATAAAGCAACAGCATTACGTGAAGCACGCACACTTGCAATTAAAAATGCACAGGATGCAGCTTCTCTTCTGGCTGGAGCAAGCGGATGTAAGGTTAATGGCGTACTTGAAATCCGTGAGGATTATACAAGCGCAAGTCGCGGTAATGATATGATGTTTAAGGCTGTTTCTATGGAAGCAGGCAGCACTCCAACTCCAATTGTTGAAGGAAACGTAACAATCACATCTAATGTGACTGTAAAATATGAATTAACTAACTAATAAGAGGACTAAAAATATGTTGGATTACAAATTTATTAAAGACAATCTTGATGCTGTAAAACAGAACATCATCAATCGTAACATGACAGCTGATGCAGACAAGGTTGTAGAACTTTTTGATAAGCGCACTGCCCTTGTAACAAAACTTCAGGGCCTTCAGCAGAAGCGTAATGAAAACGCTCAGGCTATGAAGCAGAAGCTTGATCCTGAAAAACGCAACGAACTCATTGCTGCCGGTAAGGCAATTAAAGACGAAATTACATCTGTAGAAGCTGAAACAAAAGAAACAGAAGCTGCCCTCGAAGAAGCTGCCCGCCAGATTCCAAACATGGTACACCCTGATGCACCAGTTGGAAAACTTGATACAGAAAACCTCGAAGTAAAAAAGGTTGGAACTCCACGCAAGTTTGACTTTGAACCAAAAGATCACGTTCAGCTTGGTGAATCTCTCGATATCATCGACTTTGACCGTGGTACAAAAGTATCTGGTCCAAAGTTCTACTATCTTAAAAACGAAGCTGTATTCCTTGAGCAGGCTTTGATTATGTATGCCCTCAACACTCTCCGCAAGCACAACTTCCAGATGTTCATTACACCTGATGTTGCAAAGGAAGAAGTTCTTAAGGGAATCGGATTCAACCCACGCGGAAATGAATCTAACGTTTACTCAATCGAAGATGAAGGAACCTGTCTGGTTGCTACTGCAGAAATCACTCTCGGTGGATATCATCAGGATGAGATTTTGGACAAGGCAAGTCTTCCACGTTTCTACGGCGGACTTTCACACTGTTTCCGCCGCGAAGCAGGTGCTGCAGGTCAGTTCTCAAAGGGGCTCTACCGCGTTCACCAGTTTGACAAGGTAGAAATGTTTGCTTACTCTACTCCGGAACAGTCAGACGAGATTCACGAAAAGCTCCGCCAGATTGAAGAGGAAATCTTTACAGGACTCGGACTTCCATTCCACGTTGTAGATACATGTACAGGAGACCTCGGTGCCCCTGCATACCGCAAGTGGGACCTTGAAGCCTGGATGCCTGGCCGCAACGGTGGTGAATACGGAGAAGTAACTTCTACTTCTAACTGTACAGACTACCAGGCTCGCCGCCTCAACATCAAATATAAGGACGACGACGGAAAGAATAAGTACGTTCACACATTGAACGGAACTGCAATTGCTGTAGGCCGCGCAATGCTTGCAATTCTTGAAAACTATCAGAATGCAGACGGCTCTGTAACAATTCCGGAAGTACTTGTTCCTTACTGCGGATTTGATAAAATTTTACCAAAGAAATAACTTAAAACGCGGTGGTTCGAGAAGAACGATGCTAAAGCACCTGTCTTATCGAAACCACTTGCAGGAGTCACACATGGACGACACAGGAAACCTGAATAATAATCAGAACAAGACTACAAACCGGATTTTTTATCTCATATTGTTTCTAGCCGTAGTACTTGCAGGTTTTCTGTGTAAAACCATGTCTAACGTTTTAATACCTGTTGTTCTTTCGTTCATGCTTTCATTCGTATTTTTACCGATTATTAAAAAGCTGAATGTAAAAACCGGTATTCCATGGGTTATTTCTTCATTAATAATTGTTGTTCTGTTTTTCATAGTTCTTCTTGGAATAACATCAATTCTCGTATCTTCTCTCACAGGTATCATTTCTGAATTTCCAAAATACGAAACCCGTTTTATGTCTATCTACAAGCTGATTGCATATAATCTTGGAATAGAAATTGATAATACAAAAAGCCTTTTCCAAAATCTCTGGACTTCATTAAAAGTTCGTGAATACACTCAAAAACTTGCAGTTTCTCTTTCTTCGGGCGTTATATCATTTTCAAAAACTCTGTTTCTGATTGCACTTATGACGGCGTTCATTCTTCTTGAAATGCGTCTTACAAAAAGAAAAATGCATTATGCATTTAAAGATAACCGCGCAAAAATCACAAGAATTTCAAATCAGATAATAAACCAGACAATGCGTTATATTTCAATTAAATTTTTTATCTCGCTTGCAACTGGTGTTTTATGTGGACTTACCTCTCTAATCATTGGACTGGACTTCCCTATCGTATGGGGATTTCTCGCCTTTATAATGAACTTTATTCCGATTTTCGGTTCAATTATTTCTGTCGGACTTACGACAATTTTTTCTCTGATTCAATTCTATCCAAACTGGGGCAAAACCTTATTTATTTTCCTTTTTATGCTGACAGTTAATATGGTGCTTGGAAATATTCTTGAACCACGAATAGAAGGAAAAAATCTTGGTATATCACCTGTAATCATTCTTATAAGTCTTTCTTTATGGGGATATATCTGGGGCTTTACTGGAATGCTGCTTGCGGTTCCTCTTATGGTTATTATAAAGATTGTCTGCGAAAATATTGAATATCTTAGGGGGCTGGCAATCTTAATTGGAAATGATCCTAGACAGTCTCCACCTCAGCAAACAGAAGAGTCAAATACAATTAATTAAACAAAGTACTCGTTGCCTTTTCATATAAAAAGCGTAAATCTTCTTCCTGAATGGTTGTATAACGAAAATCTACACAGGAATATAGACCGTCTGCACTTCGATATATTTTATTTACAAGACTGGTAACAAAAATATCTCGTGTTAGGATTGGGCCTCGTTTTATAGAAAAAGAAAGCCTTATTCCATATTCTTCATTTGCAAAGAAAGTACAATTAGGAGTTTCCATTCCAACAACAAGTCTTTCATGGTCTACAAACAGAATTGAAAAAGGTTTTATTCTGTTTTCCATTGCTTCCATTTTCAGGTTATGAGGTTCTGAAAGATATTTGCATACAGGAATTAATTGAATTCCATTTCCTGCATTCTTTTCCTGCTTAGCCTGTTCTACAAATTGTTCTAGTAATTCTTTTGCTTTTTTCTGATATTCAAGAGGTATGATTTTCCAGACAGGACGTACAAAAAGTTCGATACCATCCTCCGGTATGCATTTTAAATTTAAATCACGTCTTGATTTGCAGTCATAATATATAACCGAAGAAAAATCATAATCTGAATCTTCTTCAATATCTGCAATACGTTCAATTTGCTCCGGGATTGAAAGCGAAAGACCTTTTTTTGTTTCTTTTACAGGGGATATGAAGTAAAGACCGACTCTATTAAAATAAAACTCTACTTTTACATTCTTATTTGCAAAGCTTGCAACAGACTGGACTGGATTTTCCAGAAGGATTTCTCCATCTTTTTTAACTTTTATGTGTTCACCTTTTATGGCAACAGGAAATATTTGGGATGTAAGAGATTTTATCTCCCCTTCCATATCATCAGAATCAGATGATAATTGCTCTTCTACCGGAGTAAGGGTAACAGGTACATTCCCGTCTATAAGATACTGAAGAACAAGTTCCCTCTCTATTCCCGTCAGTCTGTCATGTTCCATCATACTTTTTTCCACCTGTCTATAGTAATCTGGTAAATCTCATTATTTCCACTGGAATTTAAATATACCGTTACATCTATAATACCACAGGTTGCATAAAAACGCACAGGAATCTGCATAATTTCAGAACCAATAAAAGGCTCACCGAACGTCCATTTTGTAAATAAAGCAGAAGTTTCTAACTGTTCATCCTTATTTTCTTTTGATTTTGAAGAAGTATTATTTTCATTTTTCTCTTTTGGATATTCTTTTCCAAAATTTGTTTTCCAGTTTGTTTCAATCTCGTTTACAAAAAAAACATAATTAAACAGATATTTTCTGCTGAAAAAAGTTTCTGCTCCAGAATGATTTTCACCTGAAAAACTTGTACAAAAATTATTAAGCTTATCTCTGACAGAGTTTCTTAAATTTCTCGTATCAAGACTTCCAAAATCAAAAAGTTCAGGATAAACAGGGGCTTTATTTGTATTTGAAATCTTAAAAAGCTCTTTTGTATAAGCTACATCTGATCCTAATTTCATAGAAGAACGTGTAATTTTTTCTGTAAGCCGATTTGATTCTAATTCTTGAGTCCAGGTTATTCCCTGCTCCTTTTCTTTTACTGATTTTTTAATTGTATCGCTTTCTGTATAAACAAGTTTTGTTTCAGATGTATTTTTGCAGGAATATATTAGTGTTGAAAAAATAATTAGTGAGGAAAGTAAAATATTATGACAAACAGACTTTTTCAATACTATCTCCTGAAGAAAAACCATTTAAAATGCTATTTATAATAGCATACTTTACTATCATCGTCATTAACCTGATGTTAAATTTAGCAAAAATATAAGGATTTTTTTGGTTTTATATTGACATAATCCGGTATAAATGCTATAAATAATTATTAATTGACGGGCAGTTAGCTCAGCTGGTACGAGCGTCTGGTTTACACCCAGAATGTCGGGAGTTCGATCCTCTCACTGCCCATTTGAGACACCTTTTTAGGGTGTCTTTTTTTTTGTAATATCCCGGATCTCAATCTCCCGACATTCTGTCAGCCGGTGCTCGCATAGTCTCGCACCGAGCCTTTTTTGTAGTAAATCCTAAAAAATTGCGCTGTCGCACAATTTTTTTTAACGGATTTGCTATTTTAGGCATGTCGGGAGTTCGATCCTCTCACTGCCCATTTAAGACACCTTGTTTTTCAGGGTGTCTTTTTTTTATTTAAAACTGATAACATTTATGATATAATAACAAATCTTATTTTTTCGGAGGATTACTATCATGAAAAAACTTATTGCAATTTTTGCAGCATTTATTCTTTTTGGTTCGATGTGTTTTGCTGCAGACCCGGCAGAGGGATTTTGGATTAGTGTTGATGAAAAGACTAACCAGGATACCGCAGGATGGAAAATCTGGCAGGATGGTGGAAAACTTAATGGAAAAATTCTTTCTGTTGCAGACCATCCACAGGATGAAAAGGCTACTGGTGGTAAAGGAAAATCTTATGACAACTTTATGAAGGGGGCAGATGTTGGAACTCTTACAACAGTAGGAACAACCTGGATTTGGGATCTTACACAGCAGTCAGAAGGAAAATGGGCCAATGGCTACATTATTGATCCGGGTGATGGCAAACGCTATAAATGCCGCATTACATTCCATAAGGCAGATGGAAAGAAATTCAAAACTGATACTCTGGAAATGCGTGGAGAAGTAGGTCCGTTTGGCCGCAGTCAGTTCTGGGAAAAAGCAACAGAAGCAGATGCTTCTGGTTTGCGCTAATCTTTTTTACAGGAGTTCTTTGTGGCTAACCTTTCTTCACCTGACGGTATTGTTCTTCTTGCTAAACAACCTGATCTTACATCTTTTGCTTCCTTACATAGTGTCAAAAAAGCATTAGGAACAACAAAAGTTGGCCACACAGGAACTTTAGACAGTTTTGCCCAGGGGCTGCTTGTAGTTTGTACTGGCCGCCTCACAAAACTTGCTGGTTGTATAACAGAATTTAATAAAAGCTACAGTGCCGTCATAAAGTTTGGCGAAGAAACTGATACTCTTGAATATACAGGAAAAGTTATACAAACTGCCCCGCTCCCAACACTAACAACTTTGAACGAGGCAATAAAAAAATATACAGGAAATATTTTACAGGCACCTCCTGCATTCAGTGCAATTCATGTAAATGGAAAAAGAGCAAGTGACCTTGCACGGGAAGGAAAGACCGTTGAAATCCCACCCCGTCCCATAACAGTTTTTTCTGCAAATCTTGTAGAAACAAAACTTACAGATGAAGGACTTGTTGAGTATTGTAGAATTGATTTTTCAGTTTCAAAGGGAACCTATATCCGTTGCCTTGCAAGGGATATTGCAAAAGAAGCAGGAAGTGCCGGTCACCTCGTTGGCTTATATAGAACTCAAGTTGGAAATTTTAATATTAAGGATGCAGCGGGTTACGAAGCTCTGAGTGAGTTTACAATCCAATCAGCAATCGACCAATCAAAAATAATAAATACAGAACGCCCTGATGATACTGAACTAAAAGAAGAGATTCGTAACACCATCAAAGGTTTTGACAAAGAAACTTCAACCTTATGCGGTTTTACAAATCTTACGCTCGCAGATGAACAGGCCGAAAAGGACTATTGCAATGGAAAACCAATCCGTTCTGCATTATTCGGATTTAATCTTCACGAAATTCCTGATAATACAATATGTGCGGTTTTTTCTAAAACAGATTTCTTTCGAGGCCTTATTGAAAAAGACAATGAAGGGCGATTACACCACCGGTTTGTAATAAACTGATTATAAAACCAATCATAACCACCCGTCAAACGGGTGGTTTGCTCTTAGCCTATAAGGCTAAGGGACTCAAGCCGAGACTTAAGTCCCAAGCTTTCACT
>CAMNIU010000117.1 GCA_946540605.1 uncultured Treponema sp. | reverse complement strand
TTTCCCTGCTGCCTTACATAAAGGGAAACAAAAACCATTATAAAGAAAATAATCAGGATATTTGCTATGAATATTGGAACTTTTCTCATTATAACTCCAGCATGAAAGATTACCCCTTACAGGGCGAGAAGTTTTTCCTGCATTGTCATAATCTGACAGTAAAGACCTGTGCAGTCTGTATCGGTTTTGGAGCGAAGCATTTCTGTAAGCTGGCAGATTAAATCATAAAGGGGAGTAAGGCTCAGGTTTCCTATTACGCCTTTTAGGGAGTGGCAGAGTTCAAAAGCCCTGTCAAAATCCTTTGCTTCAAGGGCAGGGCCAAGCAGCTGAAAATTCTGATTTGTCAGGCCCATGTTTACCATTTTAAGGTAAAAGTCTTCCTTGTTCAGGCAGCGGGACAGTCCTTCTTCTACATTTGCTCCGGCAGCTTTAAGGGATTCTACAGTCATCATTTTGCTTCTCCCTTGTCATTACCGGCATATTTTGAAAAATCCTCCGGCGGAAGCGGCTTAGAAAAATAATAGCCCTGAATTATGTCGCAGCCGGCTTCCTTCAATAGCCTGCATTCTTCCTCAGTTTCCACACCTTCTGCAATTACAGGAACTCCAAGAGTCTGGGCGATTTTCAATACCAGATTTACCAGCTCCATTTCCTTATTGCCCGGCTGGATATTGCGGATAAAGGCCTTGTCCATTTTAAGTGCGTCAATCGGCATGGATGTGAGCATGTTAAGGGAAGAGTAGCCAGAGCCAAAATCATCCATTTCTATTTTGTGGCCAAGGGAGCGGAGCTTTTCTACAACCTCAATAATGTGCTTTGAATCTGAAGTGTAAGCAGACTCCGTAATTTCCAGCATGTAGTCCTTTGCTTCCAGTCCGTTTTCCTTTACAATCTTTGTGATAAAGTCGGTCATGTCGGGAGCGGCTATGTCTACGCGGGAAACATTTACGGAAACAGGAATAGTCATTCCAAGCTCTTTTTTCCAGAGGGCAATCTGTTTTGCGGCTTCTTCCCAGACGTAGCGGTCAAGCTTGGTAACAAGGCCGTTTTCTTCAAAAAGAGGAATAAAAAGGTCCGGGCGTACAAAGCCAAGCTCCGGGTGAATCCAGCGGACAAGGGCTTCTGCAGAGCATAGCCTTGGGGTGTCGCCTGTGATGTTGAACTTTGGCTGATACTGAACCTTAAACTGCTTCTGTTCTATTGCGGCTTCAAAATCTTCCAGAAGATGGGCATTAAAGACTTCCTGCTCTGCCATCTGATTGTCATAAATGCAGATTTCTTCTCCGGCCTTATTGCGGATAGAATTGCAGGCCTGAATGGAATGATCAAAGCGGAGGAGAATCGGAAGTGACTTATCCGTATCCGTATAAACTCCAAGGCGCAGTCTTGTCTCCGAAGCCTTGAGCAGGGAAGAAAGCTTTTCGTTTATTTTTTCAATAAAGATTTTATAGTCATCAATATGAGGAATATATGCAAAGAAGGTGTCTGCATCCTTGCGGCCTGCAATACCGCCTGTTTTTAAAAGCGTACTGCGGATTCCGTCTGCCATTGCCGAAAGTATCTGGTCTCCAAACATACGTCCTTTCAGCTCATTTAAAAGATGAAAGCGGGTAAAGTTAATTACTACTGCATCCATTTTCTGCAAGGGATAACGCTGGTCAAACTGGGAAGCGTATTCAAAGAAAAAATCCTGGCTGTAAAGCAGGGTAAGCTTATCAAACTCCGTAGCATGAATGATTTTTGCATTCTCAAAAAGCTCAATGGAATGACGTACCCGGGCAAGAATAACCTCCGGCCTGTCATAAGGCTTTGTAAGAAAATCCGCAGCCCCAAGTTTAAGGCTTTCAATTTCTGATGATTTTTCTGACGTAAGGACAATTACAGGAATTTCTGTAATCAGGCCTTCTTCATTCATAGCCTTTAAAAGTTCATTGCCGTCCATAACAGGCATAAGCAAGTCAAGCAAGACCAGAGAAATAGAAATGCCCTCAGATTGTATTTTTTCTAAAGCTTCTTTTCCATTTTCTGCGTAAATAACTTTGTATTCAGACTGAATAATATTACCAAGAATTTCGCGGTTAATTGCTTCATCATCTACAATAAGAATAGTTCTTTCAAATAAATCTTCCATATATATTTTATTATATATCGATTCGGTTCAGTTTGCGATATTTTTTTTAATAATAAATCTTTTCAATAGAATTATTAATGTAAATAAAATTATTTGTTATTTTTACTTGTTTTTTCATTCTTTTAGATTTAAAATAAAATTTATAATTGCTTATTGGAATTCAAGATATGAGAAACAAGAGATTTATTCAAATTTTTCTCAGCTTAACCATCCTTGCCTTTGTGCTTGTAATGTCAGGCTGTTCATCTGAAGCATTAAAAAAACGTAATAACAAAAATCAAAATAATAATGTATCTTCTCATAATACTTACTCGCAAGACGGTTTTAATGATTCAAGTGTTATAAAAGAAAAAGTCCTTGATGTTTATACCCCTAAAAATCGTGAATATAATTTTTATTTTACCTATAAAATAGTCCATGCCTGGTGGGATGCCGTAGCTCTTGGCATGGAAGATGCAGTCCGCCAGTACGAAAAAAAAGGAATTAATATAACCTATGACTACCGGGCTCCGGATGCAATGTCAGCCTACGATCAGGTTCAGCGAATCAAAAGAGCAGCAGCCCTCAATGAATATGATGTAATTGGTGTTGATGTTGCAGATATAGATATTGTTACCCCGGTTATAAATCAGATTATTTCTGAGGGACATAAGGTTATGACTTTTTCAAGCTCTGATTCCGGAAAAGAAAATGGTTGTAACAGAATTGCTTATGTAGGAAATACTCATAACTATAAAGACGGACAGGATCTTGCAGAAGCTCTTTGTTCTTATTTGAAATATAATGGCCAGGTTGCAATGCTCGTTGGTAATGTGGGGGCTCCTTGTCATGAAGAGCGTGCAAGTGGAGCAAAAACCGTTTTTGATAAATATGAAGGAATAAATCTTATTGATGTAAAATATGATGAAGACAGCGATGTAAATGCCTATAATCTTACAAAAGAATTTCTGGAAAAATATCCGGACCTGGATGGAATCATCTGCTGCAATATGAGTAATCCGGTAGGGGCAGGACGTGCTGTTGAAGAAGCAGGAAAAATCGGCAAGGTAATTATTGTTGGAATGGACCATGATGAGCGGGCAATAAAATATCTTCGCGATGGAATTATTTATGCCCTTGCCATTCAGGACTGCTATTCAATTGGTTTTGATACAATTACAACTGCAGTAAAAATTGCTGATGGTGTAAGCCCGGGAAGTTTATATCCTGAAAAAACAGAAGAAACAACAACTGTCTTTTATCAGAAAGATGCAGCAGGATTGCTTCGTTCGCTTTATGGTATAATGGAATAGGTGGAGCAGCAATGAATAAGCAAACTAAACGTGTTTTTCAAATAATTATAACTTCATTAATAGGTCTTCTGATTATTCTTTTTTTAATTATGTCAGTAAGAACTGCAAATACTACACAGGAAGTTACAGATAAAGCTATTGATAAGATTAGTCATTTTTATATTGAAGAAATTGCAAAAAACAGAGCTTCGCTTATTTCTAATGAACTTGATAAAAAATATAATTATGTAAATAACGCTCTTGCTGTTATTTCGCAAAAAGATCTTGACTCTCCAAAAGCTCTAAGAAATTATCTTGGTAATATGCGAAAGCTTTATAACATGGATACCTTTGCACTCGTAGATGAAAATGGTCTTGTATATACTTCGCATAGTACCTGTTCTGGAAAAACAAGATATCCTTTCCTTGCAGAAAAAATTACAAAACCAATTTATTCAACTGTTTTAAATTATGGTGGAGAAAAACAGCTTTTTCTTGCTGTTCCTGTTACCGGAGTTTATTTTAATAATTCAAAAATTATAGCCTGCTTTGTAGAGATTAATATTAATCAGATGATGCGGTATATGACCTATCGTTACGATAATATGGAAACCTATGTTAATCTTTATTACAAAAACGGAGAAAGTCTTACTAATACTGCATTTGGAAATATTCCTTCTGGTCTGAATATTCTTTCTGTAATTTCTGCAGACGACAATGATTCAAAGAAATTTAAGAAAATTAAAAATGATTTTGAATCAGGCGTTGCTGGTCTTGCAGAGGTTTATTATTCAGGGGAAGAAGCTCACCTTTATTATATTCCTGTTCAAAACACCGGCTGGATTCTTACAATACTTGTTTATGAAACCGCAATCGATGAACAGGTTAGCACAAATATTGAATCTCTCATGAAGCAAACAAGAATTCATGTGTTTTTTATTTTTGCTTTACTTTTTTTCTTATCAATATGTTTAATTCTTATTATCCGAAATGCTTCTCATTTTAAGCTTGAGCAGGAAAAGATAATCAGTCAAAGAACTCAGCAGGCCTATGAGAAGCTTAATAAAGAAACAAATGCAATGCAGATTATTCACTCAGTTCTTGATTCTGGTCCTTGGACAATTGAATTTGATGAAAATGGTAATATTATAAAATGCAACTGGTCAGATACTTTCCGTAAACTTCTTGGTTTTAATTTAAAAGAGGAGTTTCCAAATACTCTTGAAGCCTGGTCGGACAGACTTCATAAGAGTGATAAGGATGCAGTTTTAAAAGCCTTCTGGGATACTGTGAATGATACAAGCGGTAATACTGTTTATGATGTTGAATACCGCCTTTTAACAAAGAACAGCGGATATAAATGGTATCATGCAGCAGGAAATATTATCCGTAGTGACGATGGTAAGCCACAAACTTATGTAGGACTCTTTACAGATATTGATGAAAACAAAAGAAATGAAATCAATCTTATGGAGCAGTTCAATATTGTAAATGCTCTCAGCCGTGATTATGCAAATATTCTTACAATCAATCTTACAACAAGAACTGTAAAACCTATTAAGCTTGGCGGATATATTCCTGAATCCTTTATGGAAAATTACTCTGCAGATTCTTCTTACGATACCTTCTTTACAGAATATGTTGAACACAGAGTTTATTCAGAGGATAAAGATTTTATGAATGAAGCAATTGCCCTTGATACCATAATTCAAAAACTTAATGAGTCAGACGAATATTCTTCCAGTTATCGTATTGAAGAAAAAGGTGAACTTCATTTTTTTGAATTCAAATATATGAAACTGAATTCAGATACAATAATTGTCGGTATTATGAATATCGATAAAATCGTAAATGATGCTAAAGAGAAAGAAAAACTTATTGTACTTTCTGAAACAGACCGAATGACAGGTCTTTTAAATCGTGTAAGTGGAGAATTAAAAGTTGAAGATAATCTTAAAAAAGGAAATGGCGGTTTATTCATTCTTCTTGATATTGACCATTTTAAAAGCTTTAACGACACTTACGGGCACGGAGTAGGAGACAAGGTAATTATAAACGTCGCAAATTGCCTGAAAACTGCCTTCCGTGAACATGATATTGTTTTCCGTTTAGGAGGAGATGAATTTTCTGCCTATGCAGCTGAAGTTCATGACAAGAAGATAGCAGAAGCAATTATTAATCGCTTTATAGATAATCTTAAAACTATTGTCATGCCAGAAATTGGTGAAACTGCAATTACTGCAAGTATTGGTGCTACAATTATAAAGTCAGGAGAACCAGCTGATTTTGGAGACAACTATAAGCTTATAGATAGCGGAGTTTACGAAAGTAAAAAAGTATCTGGCTCTTACGTAACATTTAAATAGTCAAATGTTTTATTTCAGGAAAGCCGGCAAAGTTTAATTATACTAAATATATTTATTATTTATTAATTTTTATATTGAATAAATAAGCATTTTTTTATACTATATGTATAAGGAGTGCTACATATGATTGAATTAACATTAAGCCAGTTATTACGTCAAAAGACAGCTGAAGATCCACAGCATGAATTTATGGTATATGCAGACCGTGACTTACGTTTTACTTATGCGCAGTTTGATAAGCGCGTTGATGATCTGGCTTGTGGTCTATATGCAATCGGAGTTAGAAAGGGTGACAATGTAGGTATCTGGGCAACAAATGTTCCGGATTGGCTTACATATATGTTTGCCTGTGCACGTCTTGGTGCAGTTGGAGTTACAGTAAATACTTCTTATAAATTGCACGAACTTGAATACCTTGTAAAACAGTCTGATTTAACTACACTTTGTCTTACAGATGGTGTAAAAGATTCTAACTATGTAAGCATGATTAAGGAACTTGTTCCAGAACTCGATGAATACGAACGCGGCTGCCTTAAATCAGCCAGATTCCCTTGTTTGAAAAATGTTGTATTTATGGGACCGGAAAAATATCGTGGTCTTTATTCAACTCCGGAATTACTTTTGCTCGGCCAGCATATTGATATTGAAATAATCCACAAAATAGAAAGCGAAGTTACTCCAGAAGACGTTGTAAATATGCAGTACACTTCGGGTACCACAGGATTCCCTAAAGGTGTTATGCTCACCAGTCGTAATATCATCAATGATGGTTTTATTATTGGTGAACGTATGCGCTATACAGCAAATGAACGCCTCTGTCTTGTAGTTCCTCTTTTCCATTGTTTTGGAATTGTACTTGGAGTTATGGCTTGTCTGACTCATGGCGGTACTCACGTATTGCTCGAAAGCTTTGACCCTCTTGTAGCTCTTGCATCAATTCAGAAAGAGAAGTGTACTTCGCTTTACGGGGTTCCAACAATGTTCATTGCAGAGCTTAATCATCCTATGTTCAGCATGTTTGATTTGTCTTCTCTGCGTACTGGTATTATGGCAGGTTCTGGTGTTCCTGTCGAATTGATGAAGCGCGTAAATGATGAAATGCATATGCCGGAAATTACTTCAGTTTATGGTCTTACAGAAACAAGCCCTGGAATGACACAGAGCCATTGGAACGACAGTCTTGAAGTTCGTGCAACTACTGTAGGTGATGCATTTGAAGGAATTGATGTAAAAGTTCTTGATCCTGAAACTGGTAAAGAATGTCCTGTTGGAGTGCAGGGTGAAATGTGCTGTAAAGGCTGGAACGTAATGAAGGGCTACTATAAGATGCCTGAAGCTACAGCCGAAACAATTGATGCTAACGGATACCTTCATTCCGGAGACCTCGGTGTAAAAGATGAAAACGGCAACTACCGCATTACTGGCCGTATTAAGGATATGATTATCCGTGGTGGTGAAAACATCTATCCACGCGAAATCGAAGAATTCCTTGCACAGATGCCTGAAATTAAAGACATTCAGGTAGCAGCAGTTAAGTCTGAACGCTATGGCGAAATCACAGGTGCCTTTATCATTCTTCATGAAGGAAAAACTCTTACAGATCAGGACGTAATTGAATTCTGTCGCGACAAGCTTTCTAAGTTCAAGTGGCCACAGCTCATTATGTTTATGGACGAGTTCCCAATGACAGGTTCTGGAAAAATCCAGAAGTTTAAGCTTACAGAAATCGGTACAAAATATCGACGTGAAGTTTTGAAGGTAGAAGACTAGAGAAGTTTCCCTAAAATTTACAAAATAGTTTAATTTTTCTCCATAAGCACTTTTATTTTTTGGGTAATAGTAGTACTATCACAAGGATGCTCAAAAAATGATAGGATAAAAGTGATGTGGAAGTATATTCTTAAACGAATTCTGCTTGCTTTGTTTACCGTCTTTCTTATCTGCGTAATTACATTTGCCCTGATGAATGCTATTCCGGGCGGGCCTTTCAACAAAGAGAAAGCATTAAGTGAAGCAACTATTGCGTCTTTGAACGCACGCTACAATCTGGACAAACCTCTTTATGTTCAGTTCTTTATGTACATGAAAAATCTTCTTCATGGAGATTTTGGTGTAAGCCTTAAAAATGGAAGGGAAATCAAAGGAATCATCAGTGAATCATTCCCAGTTTCCTGCCGTCTTGGTCTTTCAGCAGTAATTGTTGCCCTGATTCTTGGTACAATTTTTGGAAGTCTTGCCGCTCTTATGCGTAACAAATGGCCAGACAGATTAATCATTTTCTTTTCAACCTTATTTACTGCAGTTCCAAGCTTCGTTCTAGCAACTCTTCTTCTTTTAGTCTTCAGTATTAAACTCGGATGGATTCCGGTATGGTCAGCAGAAAACACAAATTATCTGCTACCCGTAATTGCTCTTGCAGCATATCCAATGGCTTATACAACACGGCTTGCAAAAACAAGTATGCTCGACGCTCTTAGTCAGGACTATATCCGCACTGCAAAAGCAAAGGGTGTTTCTAAGTATAAGGTAATCTTTAAGCATGCATTGCGTAATTCACTTCTGCCAATCATTACTTATGCAGGACCGGAGATTGCATACATTATCACTGGTTCTATGGTAGTAGAAACTGTATTCACAGTTGGTGGAATTGGTTCTAAATTTGTTAGCGCAATTTCAAACCGCGACTATACAATGATTATGGCAACAACAATCTTCCTTGCAACCCTTATGGTATTTGCAAACGTTATCTGCGACTTGCTTTATAAAGTTGTTGACCCAAGAATTAAATACGAATAACGAGATTCGAATAAGAGCAGGTAAAACATGACAACATTTGACGTTAATAAAACACCAAAAAAGTATGCCTTAAGCCTTCAGATGGATTTAAGCAAATTCGAAAAGGCAACTGATGAAGAAAAAAAGCAGCAGGATGTTATGAGCGAAAGTACAACCTTTTTTAAGGATGGTATGAGAAAGCTCTTCAAAAATCCACTGGCTGTAGCTAGTATTATTGTACTTGCATTCATAATTGCAACCATTGTAGTAGCTCCACACATTGTTCCATACAGCTATGAAGAAATTCTTTCTGTAGAAGGAAAGCGCGATAAGGGTGCAAAAAATCTTAAGCCATTTGAATACAGTAAAGCAGAACAGGCTTATATTGAAAAAGGTAATTTTCGTTTCCCTCATATCTTTGGAACAGACGAACAGTGCCGCGACTACTTTATCCGCGTAATTTACGGAACCCGCGTGTCGTTGGTTGTAGGCTTTTTTGCAAGTCTCATAGTTCTTTTAATCGGAATTATTTATGGAAGTATTTCAGGTTATGCAGGAGGGAAGGTCGATCTGATAATGATGCGAATAGTCGACATTATATATTCGCTGCCCGACATGCTTGTCATAATTTTGCTTTCTGTTGTACTTTCAAACATACTTCAGTTTAAGCCAAACTCTTTCCTCGCAGGAATGGGGTCAAACATGATTTCCCTTTTCATTGTGTTCGGACTTCTTTACTGGGTTGGAATGGCTCGCCTTATCCGAGCACAGATTCTTTCGATTAAGGAAAACGAATATATTCTTGCGGCACGCTCAATTGGTGCAAAACCTGGGCACATCATCAGAAAACACATCATTCCAAACTGTCTTTCTGTAATCATTATTTCTACAGCACTTCAGATTCCTTCTGCAATTTTTACAGAAAGTTATTTGAGCTTTGTTGGACTAGGTGTTCAGGCTCCAATGCCATCTCTAGGTTCCCTTGCAAACTCTGCCCGCGGTGGTCTTCAGAGCTATCCATATAAACTGGTTTTCCCAGCTCTTATGATTTGTCTTATCGTTCTTAGCCTGAACCTTCTTGGTGACGGCTTAAGAGATGCCTTTGACCCAAAATTAAATAAGTAGGTGTATGTAATATGAAAGAGATTTTGTTACGAGTTGATGATTTACATACAACCTTTAAAACTGACAAAGGTGAAGTGCAGGCAGTAAACGGACTTTCTTTTGATTTACATGCCGGTGAGATTCTTGGAATTGTAGGTGAGTCTGGATCTGGAAAGAGTGTAACTGCATATTCAATCATGCAGATTCTTGCAGATAATGGTTCTGTAAAAAGCGGAAAAGTTTTGTATAAGGGTCAGAATATTCTTGAGTATTCTGCTGATGAAATGAGAAAGTTCCGTGGAAAATGCTGTTCAATTATTTTCCAGGATCCTATGACAAGTTTGAATCCGGTTTTTACAATCGGAAATCAGCTTAAAGAAGCAATCAAACTTCATGCAGATAAAAAAGGCAAGGAACTTCATGCGCGTGCTATAGAGATGCTTGAGTTAGTTGGAATTAACGAACCAGAGCGTCGTCTTAAGCAGTATCCGTTTGAACTTTCCGGTGGTATGCGCCAGCGTGTTATGATTGCAATGGCACTTGCCTGCGAGCCAGATGTTCTTATTGCTGATGAACCAACAACTGCGCTTGATGTAACAATTCAGGCACAGATTCTCGAAGAGATACAGAAGCTTCAGAAGAAAATGGGTATGGCAGTTATTCTTGTTACACATGACCTCGGTGTTATTGCAAATATGTGTGATGACATTATCGTTATGTACGGCGGTAAGGTTTGTGAACGCGGAACTGCTGATGAAATCTTCTATAATTCAAAGCATGAATATACAAAAGGTTTGCTTAAATCAATTCCAAATACAACAAATATGAATCAGAAGCTGGAACCAATTGCAGGTACTCCTATCAATCTTCTGAATCTTCCAAATGGCTGTTCTTTCTGTACACGTTGTAAAAATGCAATGAAGATTTGTCTTACAGAACCACCTGAGGAATTATTCATTAATGATAATCATATTGCATCCTGCTGGATGAACGTAAAAGAGGCATTGGAAGAAATGTCTGAAAATCCGGAGGTACAGTAATGAGCGATAATTCAAACGTAATTCTTGAAGTAGATAATCTTAAAAAATATTTTCCTGTAAAATCAGGATTCAAAAAGTTAACCTTAAAAGCAGTAGACGGAGTTTCTTTTACAATTAATCGTGGTGAAACTCTAGGACTGGTAGGTGAGTCTGGTTGTGGTAAAACTACAGTTGGACGCACTTTGCTTCAGCTTTATAAACCAACTGATGGTAAAGTGATTTTTGAAGGCCAGGAAGTAACTGATAAAAACATCAACGAAATGCGAAAGAAAATGCAGATGGTTTTCCAGGATCCTTATTCATCTTTGAATCCTCGCATGACAGTTGAAGACATTATCGGTGAACCTCTGGATGTTCATAAACTTTATTCAAGCCGCAGTGAGCGCCGTGAAAAAATCCTGAGTCTTATGGAGTTAGTTGGTCTTAACGCAGAACATGCAACCCGCTATGCTCATGAGTTCTCTGGCGGTCAGAGACAGCGTATCGGTATTGCACGTGCGCTTGCTGTAAGACCAGATTTTATTGTTTGCGACGAACCAGTTTCTGCGCTCGATGTTTCAATTCAGGCTCAGATTATCAATATGTTTGAAGAGCTTCAGGCAAAGCTTGGTCTTTCTTATCTTTTTATTGCTCACGACCTTCTTGTTGTTCAGCATATTTCAAAACGAATTGCAGTAATGTATCTTGGAAAGCTTGTTGAAATTGGAGATGCAGATGAGGTTTGTAACAGCCCGATCCATCCATATTCAATCAGCCTTCTTTCTGCTGTTCCTATTCCAGATCCAAAACTGGAAAGAAGCCGACAGCGTATTGTACTCGAAGGGGATGTTCCGAGTCCGCTTGCTATGCCGGAAGGATGTCCATTCAGAACCCGCTGTAAATATGCGACAGAGAAGTGTGAAAAAGAAATGCCACCATTAACAGACAGAGGCAACGGCCACTTCGCTGCCTGCCACAATAAATAGTGCGCTGTCATTATAAACGAGTTTGCTACGCAAACTCGCAGGGCTTGACCCGATAATCTAAATTATAAAATATTTTAGAGGAGAAATATTTATGAAAAAAAATCTAGTTTTTATTGCAAGTGCACTTGCTGTACTCGCAATCACCGGTTGTTCAAAAAAAGCAGCTGCACCAAAAGCTGAAGCTGCAACAACAACAAAAGTTTCTGATGCTGCTTCACTTGTAAGCAAATCATTCATTGACCCGATTACAGGCTGGGCAAAGTATGATAACCTTATTAAAGAAATTAAGGCAGAAACAAATTACGAAACACGTACAAAGAAAATGCACGAAGCAGAAGACATCCTTATGTCTAACTACTGTGTAATTCCATTGTACTATTACAACGATGTTTACATGCAGAAACCTTATGTAAGCGGAATCTATGCAAATGCATTCGCTACAAAATTCTTTATGTATTCAAAACTCAGCAATGGTTCTAAAACACTTAGAATCCAGCTTGCTTCAGAGCCTGATTATCTTGACCCGGCTTTGAACTCTTCTGTAGACGGTGCTTGTCTTGCTGCAAACTCATTCTCAGGACTTTATACATATAATGATAAGGGTGTAACAGTTCCTGCTTGTGCAGAAAAATATACTGTTTCAAATGATGGATTAACATATACAGTTACTTTGAAGAAGAACCTTAAATGGTCTGATGGTTCAGCTCTTACAGCAGCAGATTTTGAATATTCTTGGAAACGTGCTGTATCTCCAGACACAGCAGCAGACTATGAATATATGTTCTCTGGTTTTGACGGATACGATAACGGAAACTTGAATGTAAAAGCTTTGGATGATACAACACTTCAGTTTGTTCTTTCAGCACCATGTGCATACATTGAAGATCTTATGGCATTCCCAACATTCTATCCAGTTTGCAAAAAGTATGTTGAAGCTAATTCAACAAAAGAAGCACCTGGTGCATGGTGTACAAACGCAGGCTTTGTAAGTAACGGTGCTTATGTTTGTACAAGCTGGAAACATGATGTTTCTATGACTTATGAAAAGAACCCTTACTGGTTCGATGCTGATAAAGTAACAGTTGAAAAACTTGAGTTCATGCTTTCTGCTGATGATACAGCAATCTTCGCTGCTTACAACGCAGGTAACCTTGAGTTCATTGATGAAGTTGCAAATGATGAAATTGCAAAACTTCTTGAAACAAAGAACTCCGAGTTCCACATTGTAGATGAACTTGGAACATATTATGTTGCATTCAATGCTAAATCAAAGCTCTTTGAAGGTAAAACTCCAGAACAGGCTGCTTGTATGAGACAGGCTTTGTCTCTTATCATTGACCGTGATTACATTGTTGAAAACATTGCTCAGACAGGTCAGGTTCCAGCTAATGCATTCATTCCACTTGGAATGGCTGATGGTAACGGCGGAGTATTCAAGTCTGATGCTGTTAAGCAGGGATATTATGATCCAAGTGCAATCAGTAATGATCAGGAAGGAACACTTGCAAAAGCAAGAGAGCTTCTTGCTGCTGCAGGCTTTAAGTTTGATGCAGAAGGAAAGCTTTCTTCTGAAACTCCTATATCAATTGAATATCTTACAAACCAGACTTCTGCACACATTGCAATTGCAGAATCTATTCAGCAGGATTTCTCTTCAATCGGAATTAAGATGACAATTCAGGTTCAGGACTGGAATGTATTCCTTGAAGAACGCAAGAACGGAAACTTCGACATTGCACGCGAAGGATGGATTGCAGACTTCAACGACCCAATCAACATGCTTGAAATGTGGATTTCTACCTCTGGTAACAACGACTGCCAGTTTGGTAGATAATCTAGTCGTGTCATTATCCGGCTTGACCGGATAATCTTTATCGAGAAGACACAGATTGATTAACAGTCTGTGTCTTTTTTTGTTTAAAACTTATGGTATAATAAGAATATGCAAGAAAGATTATTTCCATTAGTTGAGTTTTTTGTTTTCGCCTTTACTTTCATGTTATATGTCAGCTGTTCCTCAAGCAAACAAGTTGCCGGTGCTGATTCACACTTAGAACACACAGGCTTTTATGTTGATGGTACCACCTTGCGTTCGGCTGATGGAACTCCGTTTATAATGCGTGGAATAAATCATGGTCATAACTGGTTTCCAAATGAAGAAAAAGTTGCTTTTGACTCAATTGCTTCTACAGGCGCAAACACTATAAGAATCGTTCTTTCTGATGGCCAAAGATGGAAAAAAGATGACAAGACATCACTTAAAAATGCTATTGATGCTGCAACCTCATGTGGAATGCTTCCAATAGTAGAAGTTCATGATGGAACTGGTTCAGATGATATTGAAGTGCTGACAAAGATTGCCCAATACTGGTGTGAAATGGCTGATGTGCTTTCTGGTACAGAAAGCTACTGTATCCTGAACATTGCGAACGAGTGGTGTGGAGGATGGAAATCAAAAGTCTGGCGTGACGGTTATACAAAAATCATTCCAATGATAAGAGAAGCTGGAATCAAAAATACCATTATGGTTGATGCAGCAGGCTGGGGACAGTTCGGATATTCAATCCGTAAATACGGCGCAGAAGTATTAAATTCAGATCCACTTAAAAATACAATGTTTTCCGTTCATATGTATGGAATGTCTGGTCGCTTTAATTGGCTCATCCGTTTTAATCTTGAAGGTGCAACAAAACAGAATCTTTGTGTCTGTGTAGGTGAATTTGGCTGGAAACATTCAGATGGCGATGTAAAAGAAGATTATTTAATGCAATATTGCGAAGAACAGGGAATCGGCTGGCTTGCATGGAGCTGGAAAGGAAACTCTGGCGGAGTAGAATACCTTGATATGACTTCAGAATGGGATGGAAGCAAGCTTTCTGACTGGGGAGATAAGGTTATTAACGGGGAGTTTGGAATTAAAAAGACTTCAAATAAAGTCAATTTCAATTAAAATAAATAAAAATCTATAAGATAACAAACTTTAATAATACTAAATATATTTAATATATTTTAACTTTTCTATTGATTATTACCCTAAAGTCTTGTATTATATAATTGTCGAGGCAAGCCCGACGATGACAGGCCCTGTCATTTCCGGACTAAGTTCGGAAATCTATAAAATGAGGTGCAATATGAACGAGGAGATTAAAGCAGTAGCAGACCGTTTAATCGGTCTGCGTGAAATTATGGATGTATCTGTTGAAGAAGCAGCGGGGGTCTGTGGAATCTCTATTGAACAGTATCAGAAATATGAAACCGGCATGGTTGATATTCCTGTAGGAATCCTTCAGTCTATGTCTAAAAAATATGGCATTGACCTTGGAACACTTATTTCCGGAAAGGAACCTCACATGCATTCTTATTGTCTGACTAAAAAAGACAAAGGACTTTCGGTAGACCGACGTAGTGACTATAAATATCAGGCTCTTGCAGCCGGCTTTCAGAATCGCAAGGCTGATCCATTTATCGTAACTATTACCCCGGAAGAAACCCGTGAAATACATTTCAACGCTCATCCTGGTCATGAGTTCGAGTATATGATTGAAGGTTCAATGAAGCTCGTAATTGATGGTAAGGAAATGACTTTGGAAGAAGGAGACAGTGTGTATTTCGATGCCACAAAACAGCACGGAATGCAGGCATTAAATAATAAGAAAGCCAAGTTTTTGGCAATTATTATCTGATAAAAATACGGATGACTGGCTGTTGGAGTCGGAATCCATCCGAAAAAAAATTCTGCACAAGCGAAGCGCGGAAACCTTTTTTTCGGGTGGAGTTCCGACGGGAGACAGACAGATATATAGGATTGATTTATGTTGGAAGATTTTCTTGAACGAACTGAGTTTAAAGATTATAAAGATTTTTTTGAGAACTATAAAATAAAGGTACCGGAAAATTTCAACTTCGGTTATGACGTAGTTGATGTTCTTGCACAGCGCACTCCGGATGCAAAAGCCTTTGTATGGTGTAATGATAACGGCGAAGAACTTGTTATGACCTTTGGAGAACTTAAGGAACGTACAGACAAGGCAGCTGCTTACTTCCGCAGTATCGGTATTAAGCGCGGTGACTTTGTTATGCTGATTTTGCAGCGCCGTTATGAGTTCTGGATTTCTATTGTAGCCTTGCACAAGATTGGAGCCGCAGTTATTCCTGCAACTCATATGCTTACAAAGGAAGATATCGTATTCCGCTGTAATGCCGCTTATATTAAGGCCGTAGTGGCAGTAGACCACCGCGAACTCTTTACTTACATAGAAGAAGCTCAGAAAGAATGTCCTTCTCTTACAACACTTGTTGCAGTTCCACCATTTGGAATTGATAAAGGAATGAGCGCCGAGTTCAAGGCAAAGCATCCTGCATGGCTGGACTTTACAGAAGGTTATCTTAACGTGAGCGAAACTGCTCTTAAAGATTTCCACGCCCTCAAGCGTGAAGAAATCAGCAAGAACGACGACATTCTTCTTGCATACTTTACATCAGGAACTACAAGCCATCCAAAACTGGTTTCTCATAACTACCTTTATCCACTTGGACACATTGTTACTGCAAGCTACTGGCAGCAGGTTCAAAAGGGCGGACTCCATCTTACTGTAGCTGATACAGGCTGGGGTAAGGCAGTGTGGGGTAAACTCTATGGTCAGTGGATTGCTGAATGCTGTGTATTTATCTATGACTATCATGATAAGTTCAAGCCAATCGACCTTATTAAGCAGATTGAAAAACATCACATTACATCTTTCTGTGCGCCTCCAACTATCTACCGCTTCTTAATTCAGGAAGATCTGAGCCAGTATGATTTCTCAAGTTGTCTACATTGGTCGACAGCAGGCGAACCTTTGAGCGAAGAAGTTTTCAACAAGTGGAAAGAAATCACTGGAAAAGAAATCCGTGAAGGCTTTGGTCAGACAGAAACAACGCTCAGCCTCTTTAATTATGGCAACGAACGCATTAAACCGGGCAGCCTTGGTAAGCCAGCACCTTACTACAATGTTACTTTGATTGATGAAGAAGGCAACGAAGTAGAAGACGGTGAAGTTGGTGAAATCGTAGTTGATATGAAAAACGGAAACTTCCCTGGTCTTTTCATGGAATACTTTGGTGATCCAGTAAAGACTAAGTCTGTAATGCACGACGGCTACTATCACACTTCTGATAACGCCTGGCGTGACGAAGACGGCTACTTCTGGTTTACAGGCCGCAATGACGACGTAATCAAATGTTCCGGTTACCGCATTGGTACCTTCGAAGTAGAGTCTGTTCTCATGCAGCACCCTGCAGTTGTAGAATGTGCAGTTACAGCCGCTCCTGACCCTGTACGTGGTCAGGTTGTAAAGGCAACAATCGTTCTTGCAAAGGGCTATGAAGCAAGCGACGAGCTTGTAAAAGATATCCAAAACTTTGTAAAGAAAACAACTGCGCCATATAAATACCCAAGAATTGTTGAGTTCAGAGACAGCCTGCCAAAAACGATTTCTGGAAAAATCATGCGTAAGGATATTAAATAAATTTCTCACGGAGCATAGGAGAACACAGAGTTTCCATTTTTTAGATAAAATCTCTGTGTCCTCTTCAGCTCTGTGAGGAATTTTTCTTACAGCAGACTCGCGATATCCTTCACAGACTCCGACGCTGTAGAAACACTGGTGATATTCTGCGAGAAGCTTTCGATGCCTTTTGCAATTTCCTGCAGGGCAACAAATATCTGCTCGCTGGCACCAGTAAGCTGTTCGACATTTGTCAAAATCTGATTTGAGCTGTCAGCCGTAGACTTTGACGACTGCATTATGCTCTCAAATTCCTTTTCCAGAGATTTAGCACTTTCACAGCCATTATCAATCTGAGCAGTTCCTTTTTCACTATCCTGAATAAGAGTATCAGAAGCCTTCTGAATATCAGTAATAATTTCCCTGATTTCTTTAATACTATCAATAATATTATCTGAAAGACGACGGATTTCTGTTGCAACAACATGGAAGTTCTTTCCGGCTTCTCCTGAGTTAGAAGCTTCAAGTTCAGCGTTAAAGGCGATGATTTTTGTTTTATCTGCAACGTTATTGATAATGCTTACAATATCCCAGATACCATTAATTTTCGAGTTCAATTCCTTAATACCGTCAATCGTCAGCATATTTGTATTCTTGATATTCATAAGCTCATTTACATTATTTTGAAGTGCATTGTTACCGGAAATTACAGCGTCGCGGGACTGTTCTGCAAGGGCAGTTACTTCCTTTATTTTTTCTCCAATGTTGTTTGCAAGCTCAGTAGAATCGTGCATGGTAGAAACAATTTCCTTTACGGCAGCAGACTGATTCTGGCTGTTTGCGGCAGAAACTCTTGTTGCTTCGGCAAGATTTGTAGATTCTGCAAGCAGATTATTGCTGACTGTTTTCTGGGTCCTCTGAATACGCTTTGTAATTACCTTAAATACAATAAAGAATTCCACAAGACTGGTAAACCAGCCGATTAAACTGTAGGTGATAAAGTGGTCAAAATGTGAACCAGGTAATTTTGAATTAACGATAATGCCATAAGGCACTGTCATCATATTTATTATGGAAGCATCTACAGAAGCCCACATTGCAACATTCTGTACTCGGAATAGATTTTCACTCATCTTCATTCCAACTTCCCTCATAAGGCCTGCCATATGGATTCTTTTTACAAGAACATAGTTTATGGTGTAGCACATAAAGCCTGTTGCAAGAGACTGCATTTCTATTAAAGTGAAGGTGTAGGGATTTATTGGCTGACCACTTTTTTTAGCTTCGAGCAGGGCTGTTGAACCAGCACCAACCAGAAAGCCGATTATATGTGCAATAATTATTATGATGTCATAATTACGGTAGATTATGTTTAATCTGGCAATATCTTTTTTGGTGATTGAATCCTTATTCTTTTTACCTTTTTCAATGATTTCATCAAAACCATTAAGAAGAGGCCATTGAAAAATAGAGCAGATTAAAATAAGTCCCAGAGTAATTAAAACTGTAGGAAGACAGCCTTTAATAATTTTTCCAGGATTTTCATAAATAAATCCGTAGTGATAAATTCTAAGAAAAAATACTCCTATGTAAGTTGAAGCAAAAATTGTACAAAAATATTTGTAAAAAGTTTTCATGTCATCCTCCTCGTATGAAACTTTGTCTCTTATTACTTAGTCATAAATGCAATCGCGCCATCCCAGTTTTCCGGCGGATTCTTTATAAATTCTTCGCAGCGGTCCAGCATTAGTTTTGCGGCCTTATCATTTTCCACTGCATTAAGTGCTTTTTCAAAATAATCTTTTGCAAGATTCCAGATTCCCTGCTTGTAAAGCTCCATTCCTTTTATGTAAGCATTTTTATATTCTGAAGGGAACTCGTCAGGGCTGCGGTCTACTGCATAAATAGGAACAGCATTTTTCTTTCCCTTAACACGAACATCATCAAGGTGGCGGAAACAGAAAGAATCGTCTCCGGCATCGGCACGAACACTTTCACTGACAAGAATTTGAGTACCGTAAGTTTTGGTAAGTCCTTCCAGACGAGATGCAAGGTTTACGTTATCACCGATTACAGAATAGTCAGTTTTATCTTTAGAACCGATTGAACCTACAATTACTTCGCCATAGTGAATACCTATTCCAATGTTGAAAACCATACCATCCGGCATTACAAGATCTCCCATTTCAACGGACGGAAGGGCATCGCGCATTTCGTAGGCAGCCATTACAGCACGGCGGCAGTTATCCTCATAGCTTACAGGTGTACCAAACTCTGCCATAATTGCATCGCCTATAAACTTGTCGATTGTTCCGCCGTGCTTTTTGATTATTTCTACCATTTTAGAAAAGTATCTGTTCAAAAAGGCAACCAGCACGTCGGCTCTGTTTTTTTCACTGATGTTTGTGAAGGATCGAATATCGCTGAAAAGAATTGCAACAGAACGGGTTTCTCCAACGCCAAGCTTCTGGTCGGTGGCATCAGCCTGTTTTACAAGACTGTCGATAATTTCTTCCGGAACAAAACGACTGAAAGCTTTGCGGATTCTTTTTTCAAAAAAGATTTTCTTTTCAACTATCAAAGCTTTATCAAAAACTTCAACTGCATTATTAATGCAAAAATCAAGGTAGCTTAATTTGTCACTAATTATATTTCCCTGGGCAACAATATGAATGGTAGCAAAGACTGAAGAGTCTGTTTTTAAGACTCTGTATTCATAGCTGGAAAGTTGAATCTCACTGCTATAAAATCTTTCAAGATTGCCTTCAGAATCAATCTGTTTTGCACAGTTTTTGGCACTTATACCACTAGACATATTTTTATCAAAATCTTTTTCACAGACATTGAGAAAATCTGAAATATCCTTTTGGGAAATATTTTGTGAAGCTAAGTAATAACCGTGAGGCCCGTCATTTTCGAGGATGTACATTGCAGCCAGTGGTACTTCGCAAACTTGCGCAATCAAAAACAGATAAGATTTTATCATCTCTTCAAGATTATCTATCTTTGCAATAAGGCCTGCAATTTTAGAAATCATAATTGAGTTATATGATTTTTGATTGAGCAGTTTTGAAGCGGCAGAAAAGAGCAGGGTATTATCAAGTTTTTTACTTTTTCCGGATTTTGTCTTTTCTGATTTTTCAGCATCAACTTCTGCTAACTCATCGATATTCTGAACAAGAGTTTCTGCATCAAGACGAATAAAGGAATTAGCTCCGCATTCCTTTGCAAACTCTTCATCAAGAGATGTCGGAAGATTCGAATATATGGCAACAGGCAGATCATTAAAGTCTGGTAAGACACGGATAAGCTTAACGATTTCAAAAGCTCCGGGCTCTGTAATATTACAGTTCAAAAGAAAAAGGTCAGGAGAAATTTCAGCAAGACTGGTAAAAATATTTTTTGCTTCTGATTCAAATTTAATTGAATATTGTTTTGAGTCTAATGTTTTTGTAAAGAGCTTCTGCATTGTAGCGGAAGATTCAAGAATAAGTATTTTTTTTGCCATTATTCATCTCCCAAAAGTTCTTTAATTGCTTCAAGCAGTTTTCCACGCTTGAACTCACTCTTTGAAATAATTGCTCCGGCTTTGAGTCGCTGGAATTCTTCTATTGTTTGACGGCTTTGATCTGTTGAAACAACAATGACAGGAGTCTCCTTGTACTGGTCAAGACGGCGCAGATTATCAAGCAGAACAAGTCCTGTCATTCTAGGCATTTCCTGATCTGCAAGAATAAGGTCGTAGTATTTTTCCTTTGCTTTTTCAAGACCATCAAGACCGTCAAAAGCATCTTCAACAACATAGCCAGCACCTTCTAGAATAGATCTTTCAATTTCGCGGGTAGTCGAAGAATCATCTACAATAAGAATCCTGATATTCTTTTTCTGAGTAGCGGCTTCAAACTTTTTAATGTCATAACCTCGGAGAGACTTAAACCGTTGAAGAATATCCGGTATATGAAGAATAGGAACAATATCATAATGCTCATCAAAAACAATTCCCTGAAGAATTGAACAGTTTCGGATTCCTTCTGGCATTGGTTTTACGACAAGCGAAACATATTGTTCAACCTGTTCAACAATAATACCAATACGCTGCTCCATATATTCAGCAATAAGAATTGGTTCTTCCTCCTGGGCAAGTCCTGCTTTTCTGTCTTCGAACAAAGTTGAAAGAGGGAAGCATGGAACCAGCTGATCTTCGAATCTAATATAATTCTGATTCTGTAAGATTATGTAATCAGTTTTTTTGCGGTAAATGATATCAACAATATGTTGTGCAGGAATTAGATATTTGTCTTTGTTAGAATAGACAAACAATCCCTGCAGGGTAGAAAGTGAAAGCGGGAAGTGTAGAATAAAAGAAGTGCCTTTGCCGGCTTCACTTTCGATTTTTATGCGGCCTTTAATTTTCTCAACGTTTGACCAGACTACATCAAGACCAACGCCTCGGCCGGAAAGAGCAGAAACTTCATCTTTTGTAGAAAAACCGGACTGAAAGAGGAATTGAGAAAGTTCACGATCGTTCATTCCTTTTATTTCATCTGTACGTTCAGGGTACAGGGTAATTGCCTTTGAACGGATTTTATCGTAATCAAGCCCCCGACCATCATCACTAATTTTTAATTCTATATAACGTGTTTCGCGAACACAGGTAATACTGATAGTTCCTTCTTCATTTTTTTTAGCCTTTTTTCTTTCTGCAGGACTTTCAATTCCATGATCCAGTGCGTTTCTTATAATGTGCATAAGAATGTCGCCAAGTTCTTCGAGAATTACTTTATCAAGAGCAATGTCTGTATCTGGTATTTCGCACTTTACTTTTTTGTTGAGGTTCATTGCCTCCATTGCAATTGTAGTTTCAAGAGGACGTAGCACAATACTTATTGGAAGCATTCTTAAATCAAAGGCTTTTTCCTGTACACTAAAAATAGAAGTCTCAAGGGAATAAATGTCGTTTTCAAAGGACTTTCTGATTTTTGCAAGTTCACGGTTGCCAAGTTTTTCTTCGAGCTTTTTAAGTTCATCCAGCTGAGACTTTAAATGGAACTCACGGGTAATCATTGTATCAAAATCAGAAATAATTTCGTTTATGCGGGAAAGTTTTATTCTGATTGACTGTATGTCGCTAATATTTTCATCTAAATCTTCGTCCTCTTCTTCAAACAAAATTCCGTTTTTCTTATTTATTTCTTTTATAAAAGCATCAACATCAATAAGTTCTCCTGCCGCAAGCTTATCACAGTACTGAAGGTATAAATCTACATCCTGTTTGTCGGTTCCACGACGGCTGATGCAGGACACACAACCGTGAATTTTTTCTGTAACGGCGAAAACCAGTTTTATCAAACGGTCGGAGTTTTTAATTTTTTTATCTTTTATACTCTTATAAATGTCTTCGATAGCATGAGTCAGTTTTTCAACTGTGGTAAAGCCCAGCATTCGGGAATTACCTTTTATTGTATGAAGGTTTCTCAAAAGACGGCTTAGGATTTCTGAATTATCTTCATTTGATTTGAGAGCAATTATATCCTTCTGAGCTGATTCCAGCAGTTCTTTTACTTCGGAAACATAGCTTTCGGTAATGTCATTAGAGATTTGTGCCATTTTTATTTCCTCCTGTATCTGCTACAGTTTTATGAAAATAAAAAACATTCCCGTCGGAAAGTTTTTCAAGAGATTTCGGAACTATAGTTGAATCTAATTGGGCTATTTCATTCATTGAAACAAAAAGATATCCATCTTCTGCGAGGCAGTTATCTGCAATTATTTTTAGTATTTTTTTACGAAGCTCGATAGAAAAATAAATAAATACATTTCTTATAAAAATGATATTTTGATTTTTTGGTAATTTTAAAATATTTTCAGGAGAATCCAGTTCTGCAAGATTTATTTGCATTGTATTTATATGCTTTTTTATATCTGCAGGAAAGGCAATTTTTCTGTCTTCTCTTTGATAGGGTAAAACAAGTTTTTGATAAGAAACCCCATCAACTGAACGAAGGGAAGTGCTAAGAAATACTCCAGCTTTACAATGTTCAATTACTTCTGAATTAATATCGCTTGCCGTTACCTTTGGAGTAAGTCCACTGATTAATGCCATAACTGCAAGAGAATACGCTTCTTCACCATAAGAGCAGGCTGCTGACCAGATATTTATTTCTTTTTCCTGTAACTTAAAACGCAATTTTGGGAATATTTGATTTTGAAGTAATGAAAATTGTTTTTCTTCCCGGAAGAAATAAGTTTCATTTACAGTACATTCATTTACAAATTCTGCTATGAGATTTTTGTCTGTAAAAAGAAGCTTTCTATATTCATCGATTGAATATTTATTTTCAGAGATTTTATTTTCGATAAAATATTTGATTCCGTCACGATGGCTTGCACGCGGTATGATACCGGTTAACGTCGTAAGAATACTGATAAATGTGTTGAGAATATCTTCTGTAAGAACAATCTTTTCAACCGCTTTCATTTATTCACCATTTCCAATATCCGTTTAGCAATTTCTGTGCGGGGTAAAACGTCTTTAGCTGCTCCCAGTTCAATTGCGGCAGCAGGCATTCCGAATACTGCACAAGTAGATTTATCTTCTGCAATTGTCCAGCCGCCATTTTCACAAATTTCTTTACAGCCTTTTGCTCCATCAGCTCCCATACCCGTAAGTAAAACTGCAAGAACAGAACCTTTATATATTTGGGCGGCACTATTAAACAGTTTATTTACAGCAGGACGTAAATATCTTTCCGGTGCTTCATCAGATATTTTTAGTACAGGTCTACCAGTATTACTTTCGTGACTGATTACAAGGTGTCTGTCGGCTGGTGCCATATATACCGTTCCGGGTTTTGCTTCTTCACCATCCTGGGCAATTTTTACATATACGTTTTTGCAAACTTGATTAAGCCAATCCACAAGAGGTTTATCTTTTTTGATTTCTATATGCTGCGTATAAAGAATTGGAAGAGGGAATTGATTTCCAAGACCAGCAAGAACCTCAGAAACTGCGGTTGGTCCACCCGTAGACGCACCTATACAAAGCAGCTTTATTTTTTTATTTCCTGTGGAAATTTGTATTTCTTCATGAGGTTTAACTTCCACCAGAGTTTTCAGTTTTTGAATAAGTTTTTCAAAAAACTCCTTATTATATTCTCTTAATTTTGGTTTCGGAAGTTTTTCTATATGCTTTGAAATAAAAGATATTGAATCATTTTGATTTTCAAGAATTAATACCGGAATATTATATTTATTTGTAATTGTGTTTAATGCTTCTTTTTCAACATCATCAGAAATCTCATTACCACAGATTATTACATCCGGGTTCTGAACAGTTATATTATTCAATAACTTCTGACAATTTGAAACCGAAGCAATGATATCAATATCTTTGTTCTTTGCAAAACCTTGAGAAATAATTGTTCGTACTACGGCGGAGTCATCAGCTATCATTATTCTCATATACGACCTCGTAAAAAGCTGCGCAATATATTATCTGGAGAAAGAAGCAGTTGTCGTTTTTCTGTAAAACCAATGGCACTTAAACCGCAGTCATTTAACCTTTTTCTTATTCCCTTAGGAATTAATCTTAAATATGAAATGTCCATAATTCGGCTTGCGACAGAAGTATTTACTGATACGGCAAAATTTCCTGTTGCCGGAAAAGCTGTGCCAGTATAATCTACAATTTTTTTCTGGATTTCTTCGTCAAATTCAGATTTATTCATGACCAGCATTACATTACAATCTTCCGTATGTTTACAGTTAAATTCTTTTTCAAGAAAGCTTCCAATGCTAAGTTTTGGTAAAACTTCATTTTCGAAGTCTATTCTTTTTCCCTCATCATTTGTTCCAATATAAATTCCAAAAAGAACATACTTACTTAAAATGAGAAAATCGATTGTATCATACGATAAGCAGGTAAAATGATTAGACGTTTCCACAATCTTTCCTTATCAGCACTTCAAAGGCATTTGGATTTAACACAGGAATTTCTTCTCCTTCGTAAGCAACCGTGCCAAGAAAAAAACTTTCTTCTGTTGCATCTGGAATAAGCTTAAGTTCAGAATCTTCAATTTTTGTAAATAAAAGAATATCTGAAATATGAAGGGAAAGCTGATCATCGTCTCTCTTAAAAATCATAAAGAGGGATTTATCTGGTGGAGGAGCATTCGGGTCATCATCAAAAATTGAATTCGGATTTACTACCGTAAATGGCTCTCCACGACGATTTAATATTCCTTCAATATATTTTGGCATAAAGGGAATATGATATACAGAAAGGTCGCTTATGATTTCAACAACGTCGCTGGAACGAACTGCATATTTTTTTTCAGCTATTAAAAATATCAGCCAGGTGGTCAGTGACTTATCATCAATAGTGACAGTTTTAATTTCATTTTTAGATTCAATCTCTTCGACAATTTCTTCGTTCATATACAGTCTCCCTTATTCCGAATCTGCTTTTTCAGAATTTTCGTTGCCATCATCATTATCTTCATCGTCATCGGCTTCATCTGTTCTGTCTTTTGTATCACTTAGTTCTGTAGCAACAGTTTTAAGATTTTCAGAAGCCTGAGAAATATATTCTGTTGCCATAGAGAAGTTTGAAACTCCGGCAGAAATCTGCTTTAAGGTAATAAGAATCTGTTCGCTGGCAATTGTCTGTTGTTGAATGATTTCTGTAATTGTAGCTGCACTTTCTGCAGTAATTTCAGAAGCATTCTTTATGCTTTCAAAACGGGTTTCGAGGTTCTTTGCGTTTTCAACACCAGACTGAATTTTTTCTGTTCCATTTTCACTTGTAAGAATAAGATCATCCGAAGATTCCTGAATTTCTGTAATTCTTGTTTTGATTTCTTTTGTACTCTCAATAATTCCATCTGCAAGGCGGCGGATTTCATTTGCAACGATATGGAAGTTTTTACCGCTGCTGTTTGTATTGTTTGCTTCGAGCTCGGCATTAAAGGCAATGATTTTTGCCTGATCTGCAACAGAATTGATAAGAGAAACAATACTCCAGATATTTTCTATTTTTTCCCCCAAAGCTTTTATGCCGTTTATTGTATTCAAATTGGTAGCTGCAATTTCCTGAAGTTGATTCACATTAGCTTCTATAAATGAAACACCTTCTGCAACAATATTATTTGTCTTCACAGCAACACTTGAAACATCTTTAATTTTTTGTGAAATATCTTCACCAAGGGCTGTGTTGTCTTCCATTGTTGCAACGATTTCTTTTACGGCCGCACTCTGATCTTGAGCTGTAGCTGAATTTTCTTTTGATGAAACAACAAGGCTTTGTGCATCTTCAAAAAGCTGGTCTGCAAGCTTCTGTTCATCATTACGCATTTTGCTTATTACACCAATATTTATGAATGAAAAAATAAGGCTGGCAATTATTAACAGGATTTCGAAGGTAATAATCACATTTGCAAGAACTCCTTTATAATCAGCTACAGGACCTTCTACAACAACAAACCATGGTGTGTTTCCGATTTTACAAACTGCATAGTAATTCTTTTTATCAAGGAAGGTTTTAGTTTCTCCGTTTAACCATTCCTCTTTATCACCCTGATAAGCTGTAACGTCTAACCAGTTTAATTTCATGACCTTTGATGCATCTTCATGATTAAGAAAATATCCGTCATTAGTAATAAGATTTAATTTTGTATTTTTAGAGATTTTGATTTCTTGTATAGAAGCTACGAGACTGTCCAGAAGAATATCACAGCCAATAACACCGTTTAACTGTCCCTTTGAATTATACACTGCCTGTGAAATTGCGACACAAAGCTCTCCGGTATTTGCATCAACATAAGGAGTAGAAAAGGTCGTTTTTCCCTGATTTTTTACAGCCTCCTGGAACCACACGCGTTCTGTCGGCTCAAAGTTAGCAGGAGGAATCCAGCCAGTGTTATTGAGAAATTTACCGCCTTCAGAAAGTTTTTTTACCGGGGCATAATACAACATGGACGCATATTGATCAAGTTTGCTGGAAAAGGCATTTAAAAGAAGGGTAAGAATTTCTTCTTCATTATAATCAGAAGAAAAGGTAACAAAATTATCAACATTAAGGATAATCGGCTCCATGCTTTCTGAAACAGTGGAATTCAGTTTTTCAACAGAAAGCTCAAGCTGAGTTTTCATATATTCCTTAAGTATCGCATCTGATACAAAATAGAAAAATGTACATGCTGAAAAAGTAATTAATAAAAGTGGAGCCAGCATTCCATAGAAAAGTTTTTTTGATTTTTTTTGCTTAAATATTTTACCAAAATCCTTTAATCCTGACATACAAATCTCCAAAATACTAAAATGTTGTTATATCTTTATATTATCCATCAGTATTCGGGATTTGTAAAATTTAAAAAAAGTATCTTCGTAATTAAAAACTTTTCTGTCATTCCGAATTTATTTCGGAATCTTATTATTAGAGATGCTGAATCAAGTTCAGCATGACTTACTCTAAATACTCATAAATATATTCGAATGGATCTTCTACCATACTGCAGCTGTCGCCGAATTCCATGAGAAGGCCATCGCTTTCTTTACTTGTCTGCCATACTGGAAGCTCATTACCTTTAGTATCTTTTCCATTTGGATTTCCGTATTTTACAAAGTTCAACCAGTATGAACTCATGATTTCTTCGAGTTCATAATCGCGGGCATTGTAATTTTTAGTACGCGGAACATTTCTGTAAGCATAAATCAATTCTCCGGAATGATTTGTGCCGATTTCTCCATTTTCGCGGCTAAAGAAATATTCATAAACCGGCTTTCCCTGAGCTTCTACAGTTCTTGTCCAGTTTTCGTGAGGATAGCTGAAGCATACTGCAGTAAATACGTCGTTGTATAATTCTTTGAGTTCTTTATTGCTTGACTTTCCATATTTTTCAAGAAAATCTGCAGTTTTATTCTTAAAACTTGGCTCAAGAAGCTGTGCAATATTCTTTTTATTTAGTTTTGTAAAGAATGTAAAGCCAAAACCTTCGCGTTTATTAAAACCATTAAGCAGTGCTTCTTCGTGATTTTGACCTTTCTGGTAAATCTCATAAGGAGTTGTAGGAAGTGCATATCCATCAACTGTCATAGAGCTGTTTTTGTATTTTGTTTTAATAAGTTTTGAAGCGGGCAAGGCACGAAGTTCTTCAATATTTTTACAGCCGAATTCCTTTTTGATATCGTTCCCCATTTTTAGTGCTGCTTCCATTGTTCGGAATGTGTGAGGTGGTGTTTGTTGAATTACAGAGGAGCTTTCGCCAATTGCACGGCGGAAGAAGCCCTTTGTAAGCGGACTTGCACAAAGCGCATTTACAGAAGATGAACCTGCTGATTCTCCGGCTATTGTAACGTTTCCTGAATCTCCTCCAAAGGCTGCAATATTATTATGAACCCATTCAAGTGCCTTTATCTGGTCTAAAAGACCATAGTTACCGGTTGTTCCGTGTGGGGATTCTTTTGCAAGTTCTTCATCTGCAAAGTAGCCGAAAACTCCAACACGGTAAGTAATATTTACAACAATGATTCCATTTGCTGCAAGATTTTCACCGTCGTATTTTTCGTACCAGCTCTGACCAGTTAGTAATGTACCACCGTGAACATAAACAAGAACTGGCCAGCCACCTTCTGGAGCCTTACCGACAGGCCGCCATACATTCAAATAAAGACAATCTTCACTCATCGGGCCTTTATAAGTTCTGTCATTTTTGGAACTTGTATACATATTCATTAAAAACTGGAAAAACCTTCCGTTTTCTTTCTGCATTGCCATTGGAGCAAAATGGTCAGCTTCCAAAATGCCAGTCCATGGAATTACATCCTGTGGCTCTTTCCAACGGAGGTCTCCAACTGGTGGTGCAGCAAAAGGAATCCCGGCAAATATTTCTACATTGCCTTTCTTATTTAAGATTCCACGAATTTCACCGCCGGTAACGGAAATAACTTCTGTACGGGTCTGAACTTTTAATCCGGTAGGATTTGTTTTTTTAGCGTTTGTTGATGCGCAGGAAATAAGAATTGAAGAAAACAAAACTGCGTCGAAAATTGCCTTGATTATCTGTTTCATATTTTAAATATAACGATTCTTTTTTAAATATGGAAATAAAATTGTGTTATGAACAGGCGTTAGCGATGTGAAGGGCGCGAAGCGGCCACTGGACTGAGCGAAGCGAGGGAAGCGGCT
>CAMNIU010000116.1 GCA_946540605.1 uncultured Treponema sp. | reverse complement strand
AAATAAACACAACTTGAATTCACTCTAAATTCATTTATAATTACTTGAAGCAACTTAAATATGGAGATTAAAAAATGAAAAAACTTTTTCTCGCTTTATTATGCCTGGGACTGTTTATCTTTATCAGTTGTGCTTCAACTGATATCCCTAACAAAAATGGTGTACCATTAACCACAGAAAATTCTGTTTTAGTTTATGGTTATTATGACAAGCTTTCCGAACTCAATTTATTAGTTCAATCTTCAGATTACAAATATGAATTAATAGAGTGTGATGTTTCAAGAGATTATTTTGTCGCTGAACGACCAATTTATGTAGAAGATAAACTAAAAATTTTGAATTATGAACTTGAATATAAAAATCTTTTAGGAAAAACAACAGCAATAGAAATTTTCAATTGCGGAATCGGGGGTTATGAAATGAGTTTTGACAAACCTCAGGTTTATTATTTTTCTTTTACAGGGGATTATAAAAAATCAGAGGAAAAGAAAGCTATCAATCATGCATTAAAAACTTATAAAAATACCGAATGGGCTGAATTATTAAATAAAAGATTAGGAGAATTACAATAATGAAAAAAGTATTATTAACACTATTGCTCTTATTTAGTTTTACAAGTTTATTTGCAAAATCTAATAGAAAGCCTGCACATGATAATCCTGGAAAAAATGAAGTTATTATCGTAGGAAAAATTAAATTATCTTCTTCATTCGATAAAAATCTTGAAGGTTACAGACACTTGTTTTTTCCAAAAAGTCAAAGTGCAGATGATTTTAATAACATTTATTTTGTAATAGATGATGGTATGGAAAGTAGCAATTTTGGACTTTGGGGAATGCGTGGTGGATATAAAAACTGGGATCTGAATCAAACATTTTATTTTGATAATAAACCCGGAAAATCGAGAACAGTAAATATCAAAACTATCAGAGTTTCATTATTCGCTGATAAAGACAGTTGTTATTATTTTGACCTTCCATTAAATATTTCAATCACATGTCCATCAGATGAAAAGTTTATTTATGTAGGAACTTTTGAATATGATGTGGATTATGCTTTAAATGCTACAGAAATAAGACACATTGATGAATTTGAAGCAACAAAGAAAGAAATAGAAAGTCTATATGGAAAACCAATAAATCTGGTAAAAGGCGATTTTTCATTGTTAAAATAATTTCGAATTATTTCATAATAAAACAGGCACTTCAGCTAAGTCGACGTGCCTGTTTTTTTTTACAATATAAGCGTTCAACGAAAGATTACTCGATAAAATTCTTGCATTTTGTATTTTACCCTATTAATAACATAATTTATGAAACTCTAATTATCTCTGTAACTTTTTATTTTGACAAATTGTTATAATTATGTCATTTTAAAACTATAAAAAAAATCTAAGGAGAAAAAAATGAAAAAACTAAAACTTACAAAACTAACCGCATTACTTGCGGCCTTAACCCTGGTATTTGCATCATGTTCAAATGGAACTGATGATTATTCAAAGCCAGAAGAAACAAAACAAAGACCAGAACCTACGGAACAAGGCCTTGGTGCCCTTCAATCACTAAAAGCAGTTGAAGGCTTTGAGCATGTTTATACCGTAGAATATGATGGTGATTATTTACTTGATGATGTTATTTCATCAAATTTAAAAACTTCAAATGAACTTGTAAATTATCTTTCAACTCATATTCAATCCTGGAAACTCGCAAAAGAAAGTGGCATTCCTTTAACTATAAATGTTTCGGGTGCAGGCTGTTGTTCTATTGCTGCAAGCAATGCAGGAAATGCTGGTGGAAAAATCTTTGGTCGTAATTTTGATTATCCTAACGGTACAGCAATGATACTTCATACAATGCCTTATAAAGGTTATGAATCTGTTTCTACCAGTTATCCATATTTTGTAACTGGAAATTTATGGTGGGAACCGGCAGATAACATAGTTGATGATGCCATTTCTCTTGGCTTAATTTATGCTCCATTGGATGGATTAAACGAAAAAGGTCTTTACATGTCAATTCTTCAGCTTGATAATGAAGAAACAAATCAGACTGACTCAAATAAAAATGATGTTCAGACAACAGTAGCAGTCCGCTATATTCTTGATAATGCTGATTCTGTAGATGCAGCTCTTGAAATTCTCCGTGGCTTCAATATGCATAATGTATTCAACACTGCTTATCATTATGCAATTGCAGATAACACAGGAAAATCTGTTGTTGTAGAATATATTAATAATGAAATGAAAGTTAAAGAAAATGTTAAGGTTGTTACAAATCATTATCTTACAGACAATGTAGCAAAACCTTTGACAAATGCATCACCAAATTCTCTCACACGCTACAATGCCGCATATAACGCAGGCGAAGCAGTAGACTGGAATATGACACCAGAACAGATGAGAGATGCACTTAAAGCAGCAAAAGCAATTCACGATCCTTTAGATAATTCATTTGTTTCCATCTGGAGTGCCGTATTCGAACCAGCTGCAAAAAAGGTAACTTACTACTTCCGCGAAGATTATACAAAATATGTTGAAGTAACTTTTTAATTTCTAACTAAAAATCTCTAAACTTATAAAAAAAGAACCACTTCAGCTTTTGCCAAAGTGGTTCTTTTTTTTAATATTATCTAGTTCAAAGCATCAGCTACAAATGCATCAATCTTTTCTGGGGTTACGGTTGGAGCAAAACGCTTGAGAACTGTACCGTCACGACCAACTAAGAATTTTGTGAAGTTCCATTTGATTTTTGAGTTGCAGAAGCCGCCCTTCTGTTTTTTAAGGTATGTATATAAAGGATCTTCGTTCTTTCCATTTACATCAATTTTTCCAAACTGTGGGAAGGTGATTCCAAAGCGGCCTGTACAGAAAGTGTGAATTTCATCATCCGAACCTGGGGCCTGATTTGCAAACTGATTACATGGGAAATCGAGAATTTCAAAGCCCTTATCTTTGTACTTATTGTACAATTCCTGAAGGCCTGTGTACTGTGGGGTAAAACCGCAGCCAGTAGCAGTGTTTACAATCAAAAGAACCTTACCTTCATAATCTTTAAGGCTGATTTCTTTTCCAAGTCTTGTCTTTACAGAAAAATCATAAATACTCATATATACCTCGCTTGTGCAATATTAAATTGCACACAATCTATCTTTCATAAATAAATATACCGAACATACTTGAAATTGTCAAGTAAATTGTATACAATTTAATCATGAACACTACAAATAAAACAGAAGATTTTAATCCTCTTGCATTGGAAAATCAGCTGTGCTTTGCACTATATGTCTGCTCAAAGGAAATTATCAGAAAATACAATCCTCTGCTTGAACCGCTAGGACTTACGTACACTGCTTACATTACCCTTCTGTGCCTTTGGGAAAAAGATAATGTTCCTGTAAAAGATCTTGGTAATCGTCTCTTTCTTGATTCCGGCACTCTCACACCACTTCTTAAAAAAATGGAATCTCAAGGCCTTGTAACCCGCACCCGCAGCGGCAAAGATGAACGCACCGTTTACATTCAGCTTACAAAAGAAGGAAAAGCTATGAAAAGTAAATGTGAAACTATTCCGCAGCAGATGATGTGCCAGAATATTCTGGATATGAATAAAGCAGCACCACTTCTTCAGACTCTGCATCAAATAATGGCGAACATGTCTGAAGAATAATTGTATACACTTGCCGCCCGCGTCGCAGCCCGATTTTTAAACGGTTCTTCGATTGCAGCCATGTTATTGTTGATAGAAACACACCTTTATATTATACTAACTCCATGGCTAAACAGATGATTATGGGTAACCAGGCAATTGCGCTTGGTGCCCTCAAAGCTGGAGTTAATCTTGTTGCCGGATACCCAGGCACACCTTCCAGCGAAATTATTGAATTTATTTCCAAGTATAAGAGCAAAACCGGAACCTATGTTGAATGGTCTGTAAATGAAAAAGCTGCCGCAGAAGTAGCAGCAGGCGCAAGTTATGCCGGAAGCCGTACCTTAATTACAATGAAACAGGTTGGCCTCAACGTTGCAAGCGATCCTGTAATGTGCCTTTCTTACGTCGGCGTAAAAGGTGGAATGGTAATTGTAAGTGCCGATGACCCGGGCCCAATTTCCAGCCAGACCGAACAGGACACCCGTAACTTTGCCCAGTATTCTAAGCTTCCTTGCTTTGACCCTTCTACCCCACTCGAAGCCTACGAAATGATTCAGGAAGCCTTTGAGCTTTCCGAAAAATATAACACCCCGGTAATTCTCCGACCAACTACTCGTGTAGATCACGCTTATGAAAGTATGGAGTTCCCGGAGCTTGAAACATGCCACAAGCCGGGTGAGTTTGAAAAAGATTCTAAACGCTGGGTAATTTTTCCTCGTTCCTCATACAATAATCACAAACGCATTTTTGAGCGAAACGAGAAGATTTTGCCGAAGGAGTTTTCAGAGAGTAAATGGAATTATGTGGGAGGGGAAAGACGACCCCTTAGGGAGCGCCCCTGCGAAGCAGGGGAAAAACAGTCCAGTGGACTGTTTTTAGCGAGTCTCG
>CAMNIU010000115.1 GCA_946540605.1 uncultured Treponema sp. | reverse complement strand
GTCAGCGGTTGCCTCTGTAATTGAATTAAAAAATCTGGCGTTTTCCCAGATGTATGCGGCATGAATTGCCAGTATGCGGACGCGCTCTTCGTCGTAGTCGGATTTTTTTCCTACAATGCGCAGGTCGTGAATGTTATTGTTTGCCATTGCCCTGCAGACTGCACCAATATTGCGGCTTTCATCAGGTCTGACAAGGACCACTGTGATATTATCCAGATTCATAAAATTCCTTTGTTATTTTTGTATAAGTCTAATTCTTTTTGATTTTTTGTGCTACAATAATATATATGAATATTTTTGAAGGAAAAACTGCGGTTGTAATCGGAGGCAGCGGCGGAATCGGACTTGAGATTTCTAAAATCCTCGCCAGAAACGGTGCCTCTCTGACAATTCACGGCAGGGACGACAAAAAACTCAAAAAAGTTTCGGATGAACTTCAAAAACAATTCAATTCAACTGTAAAAACTGTAAATCTGGACCTTGAAAAAACAGATTTTTTAAATATTGATTCAACTTTGCTAAACAAGTTTGTTTCGGTTGCCGATATTTTATGTGTCTGTTATGGTCCCTTTCTTCAGGAAAGTGTAGATCAGATGACAGCGCAGCAGTGGAAGGACATGAGTCTTTTGAATTATGCTCTTCCCGGATTTTTCGTAAGTTCCGCATTAAAAAATATGATGAATAAGAAGTGGGGCCGGATTTTGCTTTTTGGTGGAACGGGCACTTCTTTCAGAACAGAGTATAAAACCAATGCTGCCTATGCCGGTGCAAAAAGCGGGCTGGGAATATTGGTTCAATCTGTTGCATCAAATTATGCGGATTACGGAATAACCTGTAATGCCATTATGCCTGGCTTTGTTGATACAGAATATATTGGGCCGCAGCAGAAAACTGAGCTTGCAAAAAAAATGCCGGGCGGTAAGTTGATAAAGGAAGAAAGTGTTGCTTCGGCAGCTGAGTTTCTTCTTTCAAACGGTGATTTAAATGGCGTTTTATTGCGTTTAGACCGCGGTTTGAGTGCAAATTTGGGCAGGAATAATGCCTTGAATTTGACATAATGGTGATTTTTGTAGTATTCTTTTAAGAATAGTATGGCTTTTTAGTTTAAAATGAGTTTATAAATGGTAGGAGATCTATGAGCAATAATAACAACCTTGTTCCTGGTTTTAACGATGAAAAAGATGACAGCCTCAAAATCAATCTGGAAAAAATCTCAGAAGTTGAGAACTGTCTTACAATTTATTTGAATGGTTACATCGATACCTATAACTCAAGTTTCTTCCAGAAGAGAATTTCTAAGGTTGTAGAAGCCGGATATAAAAACCTTATATTCAACTGCGCATCGCTTAACTATGTATCATCAACTGGTATCGGTTCTTTTACCGCATTCCTTAAAATGGTAAAGCCAAAGGGAGGAGACATCGTTCTTCTCGAAATCCAGCCAAAGGTATACGAAGTATTCCAGCTGCTTGGATTCAGCCAGTTCTTTAATATCAAGGATTCAATGTCAGACGCTGTTAACTTCTTTAAGCAGGGCGCTCCTGTTACAGAAAGCGTATTCCCTAAAGTGTTCAGCTGTCCTGTATGTTCTAAACGCCTTAAGGCTTCAAGAAGCGGACGTTTCCGCTGCTCTGAATGTAAATCAATCCTTGCCATCGACCAGCAGGGTCAGGTTTTCCTGGGCTAAAATCAACGCTCCGTTGCTAAAACGGAGCTTTTTTTTTGCCTGTGTCTAACTTGTGGATAACTTGTTTCTAACTGCCTGTATAGGCAAAAATACTAGTCAAAACGCTAATTCTATCTAATATAATAAGTTAAGTTGAATTTTGTTATATTTAGCCTAATTCTATATAATACAAGGAAATATTTAATTTTTAAGGCCAAAAAAACTTATAATTTCTTTTAATATTGTGAGTTAGAAATGCCGAAAATTTAGAAACTAACGAAAGTTTGTGTTGACAACCTGTGGATAACTTGTGATTAGAAAGTGAGTTGTGCTCAGGTTTGTTGCGGAGTATACTGAAAATGATGAAAAACGCTTTAACAATGTTTATGTATTTTTTCCTCATGACTGCCTGTGGAACTCTTGCCGCCGCATTCATCTTTATGATCTGCTGCAATCTGACCCTGCTGGTTTGTGGAGAAAGTTTTGCCTTTTTTAACTGGGATTTTTATATCAGGGGACTTTTGATTTCGCTCCCCCTGGTTTGTGTCATTGTTCTGGCGTTGATGATTGTCTATGGTTTGCGCCATAAAAAAAATCCGGTTATCAGACTCGCTGTTTATGTTGTTTCTGGACTGATTGTCTGGCTGATTCTGATTCCTTCAAGTTTTACCCTGTTACACAAATATGAAGAAAAATACGCAAAAACTTATGAAGTTCCATTTTTGTCTCCGGGCTTTTTCAGGCCGGAGTCGGGCGGAGTTTTTTATTTTTCCCGGGTTCAGGAAGATGGCAAGGCTGACGGCCTGTACATCGATTTAACCGGAATTACGGGGGAGAAGGGAAGTGTTGTCCGATTCTCCAATTCAATAATCGACGCTGACTTTTCGGGACAGTTTGCAGATTCAATTATCCGTGATGCCGTTAAGCTTCCTTTTGTGATTTTAGCCCCGCTGGAATTATATTCAGTTCTGCGGGACAAGGCACAGGCCGCCTGGAATGATTCCTTTGCCCACTGGCTTTTGTTTTTATGCCTTGCACTTGCCCTTGGTTCGTGCATTGCCTTTGAAAACTTCAGCGCCTGGAGTCTGATTGACGCTCTCGCAGCCTTTTTTACGGGACTTCTGGTTTGTGTTGTAAACTGGGCGTATTACAAGGGCTATCTGTTCAGTTCGGTTACCGGCAAATGGAATGAACTGATTGGGGATACTCCCGTGACAGGCGGATTCTTTAATTCAATCATACATTCACCTGACTTATTTATAAACTTTGTCAATTTTATAATTTTTGCACTTCTTACACTGACAGGAATTTTACTTTTTATCTTTAAAAGTAAAACAGAAACGGAGGACGAACTGGTATGAGACGTATTTTAGGAATCATTTTTTCGTATACAGTTCTGGCCTTTGCTGCCTGTCTGATAACTGCAACTGTGCTTGGTCATCTTCCGACTCTCCTTGAAGGTGCAAAAACAAGCTGGATTCTCTGCCGAGCATTTATTTTCTTCTTTAGAATTCTGCCGGCAACTCTTGCGGCAGCTTTTGTGCTTGCTTTTGCCATAGATTTTGGAAAGGACGCCCAGAAAGCCCTGATGAGATTCAGCCGCGTAATTATGTCAAACTTTAAGCACG
>CAMNIU010000114.1 GCA_946540605.1 uncultured Treponema sp. | reverse complement strand
TTCAGAAAGCTCTCCAGAAATTGACTCAATTATATTTTTAGAATCGTACCAGGCACCTCTTACGTCAATTGTATAAGAGCCCTTATGTGCGACAAAGGTTCCAAGCAACTGGTCACGGTCTATACCGCGGAAGGTAACAGTTTCACCAGGTTTATAAATTCCACGGTCTACAAACATAAACGTTTGCTGAACTGGTTTTCTGGCTGTTTGTAGAAAATCAGTTCGTACACCTTCGCGCCAGGAATTGTGAGACCTGGGATTAAAAGCAGCCTTATCTTTTCCATTTACAACATAGACAAAAGGATAATTGTCCTTTTCGATTCTTGTTATTGCATTTTCATCATAATTGATTACGGCAAGTCCATTTTTATCTGTAAGACCTTTTTCATAAATATTACCATATGAGTTTTCGTTGCCAGGAACGAAAATCTGTTTTGGCAAAGTAGAACCACCATCAACCCATTGTTTTATATCATCCAGATCATGAACAATGTAAACCTCTGCATTTTCTACAGGCTTTCCAGTCGAAAGACTCCTTACCATTACAACAGCTTTATTAAAAGCCATTCTGGCTGTAATACCCAGGTCAGTAACTTGCACAACACCTGTCATACTTGAGGTTTTAGTCTGATATTGTTCTTTCCAATGGTTATACTCTCTGTAATTTACATTTGCCTCATACCGAACAAAACCATAGCCATCATCAAGGAATGGTTCTAAATCCAGTTCCTGGAAATTACGTTGATTTTTTATTCCTGTATCAAGCACACTAACAACAGGCTCATCTTTGTTCAAAACATAAACACCATCTCTTGACGGTCTTACTGTCTTCTGCAGAATATAATTTCCACTTATAAGATTCTGATGCTCGAAAAGCATTTTATGAGGGAACTGAGCTTCAAGCATTGTAGTTCCATAATTCTGGAATCTTACATAAGATTTTTCTTCCGGAGTTTTAAAACTATAAGCTGATTTTGCAGAAGTTAATGGCTGATTATATTTATCAATTATATTTCCAAAACTGATTGTATGTTCCTGTTTATAATCAAACGGAAGATTACAAAGTTTTACTGTACGGCCATTTACTACAATATTATCTTCTGTAATTTTTTTGCCATCATCATAAGTAATATTTTCTACTAACGAACGTTTGTCAGGAACTTGTGAAAAATAAATAGAAAGCGGCCATTTGTATTTTGAAGATGAATACTCTGTCATCTCACTAACTTCAATTACTGTAAAAGGCATCAAAGTATAATAGTCATCAGTTTTACCTTCTGTGTTTTTAATAACAACCTGTGCCCCATGTGGTACTTCACCTTTAATTTCCGCAAGCCAAGTATTCGTACGACCAGCCTCTTCATCATACTCAGCATAATTTGTCCACATTTTGAATATATCTTTGTAAACCGGCTGAATATCACAATCTACAGTTTGTCCATTTATAGAAATTGTAAGATTCTTTTTTATAGAAGAAAGAGTGGTTGTGTAATTTGTTCGCATTACAAAACGATTCTCATAAGGAGGAAGAGCCCCACCATCCCAATTGTAAGCACAATCGCTGTCTTTAATATATCCGCCCCATAGATTTACAACTTCTAATGGTTCAGCCTGAGTGAGGAAAACTGTATCGCCGGTAAGTTTTTTCCCGCTGGCAGATTTTAAACCTTGTTTGATAGATATCTTATATTGAACTGTTGGGTCAGCAGGTACATCGGATTCAAAACTTAAATGCTTTGTACCATACCAACGGAATACACCTGGAAGAGCCGGCTCAATTGTCATTATATCAGGAGTTGTTTGAGGTTTATCTAAGGCTTGAAGTGAACGTGCCGGACATGAGAAAATTACATAAAAAGTCGGATGATTTTCCCCGGCTACAATTTTTCCTTGTGGGCCCCAATCTTCTATATAAAAATCTTTTGCATTATCATCTTCTTCAGTTTCATCAACTGGTTTATAATCCTGCAGTTTTGCTTTTTTTGTCTGATATTTTGTAACATAATCTGAAAGCTTTCTTATTCCAGGAATATGAGATTCACTTGTTTCATCTTTATTTACAGAAGTTTTGCTTTTTTTATTTTTGCTTTTTGACGATTCAGTAAAAACAGAATCCGGATATTCTGGAGTGTAATCTAATGCAAAAAACTGTTTTACAGAATCAAAGTTTACAAGATTCCTGCTATCTGTACCCAGATGCAGTGAATTACGTTCTTTGTATTCAGGAGCTTCTTCTGAATAGGAATCAGAATTAAATGGTGTTCCTTCATATCCTGCACCCGAAACCAGATTCTTTTTTTCAGAATCTTTTTTTGATGATGTAACAATATCTGAATTATTTGTAATATTCTGTGAATCAGATTTTTTACAACTAACTAACGATAGTAAGGCAGTAGCAAAAGCCACTGCAATGAGACGATTTTTTTTCATATATAACCTCTGATAAAAGATTAGCTAAAAATTAATTTACACAAAGTTTTTTGAAGAAAGCACATTCTTCATCATTGCAAACAACAGCTTCTTCCAGTTTAGGATCACAATGGAATACGTGCCATAGCGGTTTTTCATCGGAACCATAACAGCGATATTCATACTGAACGCCAGCTTCTTCCAGAGCTTTAGTCATAAAGGCAGCCTGACTGTAAAGGAAATCACCATTGCAGGTCATCACAAAGGTTGGAGGGAAGTTTTTAGTTACATGTGCAGAACCATCTACCATATTCAGTTCTTCATCTGTACCGTGATGTGGAAGATAGCCTTTTACAAGAAGTGCGATTTTATTATCATCACCAGGAACTCTTAATTTATATTTGCCGCAGTTAAGCGCAATTCCTCGGAGAGTTAGATTTTTTTTATGAAAGAATGGATAATTTTTTGCGTATTCATCATTCGAAACAGCAGAAGTATATAATGAAAGAAGATGTGCACCCGCAGAATCACCAACTGCAAAAACATTATTTAAATCTAATCCATACTGATCTGCATTATTACATATCCAGTTAAAAACCTTTTCTGTATCTTCAATTGCTGCCGGAAAGATTTTCTCTGGAGCAAGACGATATGAAAAATTAACAACGGCAAAACCACGTTGTGCAAGTCTCATACAATAGAACTGGTATACATCCTTATTTCCGTATACCCAGCCACCACCGTGAACACTTACAATTACAGGCAATTTTCCTTCAACATTTTTTGGGCGATATACATCAAGAAGCTGCCACTGTGGCCATTTTGTATCATCACCATATGTAATGTTATCAAAGCGTTTAATATCAGATGGAGTTGTCTGTCCCTCATCACGCTTTTTGTCAAAGCCGCCAAACTCTTTACGAATCTTATTAGCTGCAATCTTCTGAATTAAATTCATCATTTAATCTCTCCCATAAATTCATATGAAGTTTTGTGCCTGTATTCTAATAATTATATCATAATACTACCGATTTTCAAATTTGATGTTTATACACCCCTGAACCTGCGGTAATTGTATGCGATATTTCTGAGCAAGAGCCGGCCCACAGGAATTTGAACCTACGCCTGCCATTTTATAGTCTATGCATAAAACAGTAGAATCTGATTTTTGTAACTCGAAATTATGTCGCTTTGTCCAAAGTTCTTCCTGAGTATATTCAGATGCATTAAAGCTGATATTTTTTTCGCACTTGTTTTTGATATCGTATCCAGTGAAAATCATATTGATTTTTTTGCCTTGAAGCTTAACATAGCGACAGCCGTAGTGCGAAGAATTTTCCTGAGGACGGATATAAGGTTCATACATATCACAAACCTTAGACTTAAACTTGCCTACCCAGGTAGCCTGATGTTTGTCGATATAACTTTCTGTTGGACCATAGCCATAGTATTCTACGCGATCAAAAGATTTATCGAGGAAGAGGCGTAAACCGATTCGCGGAAGCATAAAGATTTTTCTAGTCGCTGTAAAATCAAACTCAACTGAAAGACCAGCACTTTCGAGTTTGCTTCCGCTTGTAATTGTGTAGATTACCGTACCATAAAGGAATGGCTGGTGCGAACTCCACACAAAGCCCTGTTCCGCGATTACACGGATTGAGTTTCCTGTGACACCTGGTTCTATACGCGAGCTGAAAGTTTTGATTTCGTAATCATGCAAGTGTGCCCCAAACCATTCACCTTTCATAGGATCATTATCTAATGGTGCACGCATAAAATTAAACTTAAGCGGTTGCTTTAAAAGTTCTGTACGACCTAGTTTGATGGAATCAAAAACTCCTGTTCTGCGGTTGAAAGAATAAGTGAGATTCTCACTTGCGGCATCTGTACCGGAAGATGTTGTGATTGTATAACGTAATCCAGTAGGTGCAACAGTGATGTTATTGCCAAGGCGGATTTTATCGCTTTCGGGTTTTACGCGGAAAGTTTCCTGCCAGCTCTGATTTTCATTATGCTTTTCTGCCGCGCGCACAAACTTCACGAGCCCATCTATCTCGTGCCGCGCGTTCTCCTGCACACCCTTAGCATCCCGCTTACCTGGCCACCATACTTCCTGTCCTTTGAGCACGCCCTCAAACGAAGCCGCTTTCAAGATTTCTGCCTCATTGTCCGCGTCCGCTTTAGCAGAAAGCTGCACCTGATCAAAACAAACAACAGCGCCCTTTTCACACCAGAGCCGTGCCTCTTTCTCAGTAAAAATAAATCTTATATACGCATCAATTCCTTTAAAATCCGTGAGCCCAGGAACAACCACGCTTGTTACGGAAAGTGGCGCGAGCTCAGGTAAATCCAAAGTACCTGCCTTAACAATGTCGCCGTCAACACAAACTTCGTAGCTGCAGTCATATATCTTTGAAGCATCGGTAAACGCAAGCAGATTCCAGAAGTCAAATGAAATACCGTCAATCGCACCTTTTGCGGATTTGCTGCTCTTTTGCTTTGATGAACTAACGTTAGTTAGCTTTTTACTTCTGCTTATCCGTACAGGTCTGTAAACTTGCTTAACCTCGAGCAAGCCAGTGTGTGGTCTTCTATCCGGGTAAACAAGTCCGTCGCAGCAAAAGTTTCCGTCGTTATGCTTTTCGCCCCAGTCGCCGCCATAACCGTATTTTGTTTCACCTTCGCGGGTCTTTCCAAGAATAACACTGTGGTCACACCACTCCCATATAAAGCCGCCACAGAAACGTTCTGAACTATGGAATACTTTGTGATAATCTTCGAGATCTCCAGGACCGTTTCCCATTGCATGACAATACTCGCACAAAATAAAAGGACGTTTTTCCTTTTTGTTCTCAGACATTTTTTTCCAGTCTTCTACACTCGGATACATTCGTGAAACTAAATCATAAACAGCATCTGTTGCATCTCCCTGATTATGAACACTCTCATAATGCAAAAGACGGGTATCATCAAATTCTTTAATCCACTTTGCGGCTTCTGTAAAATTAGTTCCGTTACCGCTTTCATTACCCATAGACCAGATAACAACACAAGGGCGGTTTACATCGCGCTTAACGCAAATCTGTTCACGGTCAAGAATTCCTTTGTAAAAAAGCTTGTTACTTGCAGCTAACGCGATTCCTGAATAATCAGACCAGTCCCAGTGAGGAGTATTATTTACAGAAACACTTCCGTGCATTTCCAGATCAGCTTCACAAATAACGTAGAAACCGTAGCGGTCGCAGAGCTTGTAAAACTCTGGAGCGTTTGGATAATGCGAAGTACGGATTGCATTAATATTATGCTGCTTCATCAGCTGAAGGTCTTTTTCAATTTTGGCAACCGGAGAAACATAACCTGTATCCGGATAACTGTCGTGGCGGTTTACACCACGGAATTTAATTGGCTGACCGTTAATTTTCAGCACGCCCTTTTCTGAAGTGATTTTTCTGAAACCAACTTCTTCACCAATAAGTTCGTCCGAAGTTTCGAGAGTGAGTTTATATAGAACAGGATTTTCAGCAGACCACAATTTTACATCATCTACGGGAATTGAAAGCGCTACACCTTTTTTTGCAGTACCACTGAAAATCTCATCTCCGTCCGGATTGCAAAGTTTTACCTGAACATCAACTCCGCAGGCTGTGAGTTTCAAAACTGCCGAACGGTAGTTAGTTTTTAAAATTGTTTTAACACGATAATCTGTGAGCCTTTTTTTAGGACGCGACAGAACATAAACATCACGGAAAATTCCAGAAAGGCGGATTTTGTCCTGATCTTCAAAATATGTTCCAAAACTCCATTTTAAAACTGCAACGGTAAGGAGGTTTTCTCCTTCATGTAAAAACGAAGTAATATCATATTCTGCAGTGTGATGCGAGACTTCTGAAAAACCGCAGAACTTACCATTCACATAAACATAGGCACAGCTGTCTACACCTTCAAAACATAGGATGCGCTGCAAGCCGTCTTCTTTATAATTGTAATTGCGGTAATAAACGCCCACAGGATTTTCATCTGGAACAAAAGGCGGGTTGTATGAAATCGGATAATCAACATTTGTGTATTGAGGCTTATCATAACCTAAAAGCTGCCAGTTTGAAGGAACCGAAACTTTTTTAAGGCTTAATACTTCTTCAACAATTTTTGGGCTTGTAAAATTATCTTCCAGGTCAATAAGACTGTTATAATAGCGAAAGCCCCACTTTCCATTTAAGAGCTCAAAACGCTCGGACTTTTCGCGTGATTCAAACGGATTCTGCTTTTTTCCAAACGGTATAAAATAACAGTGATTATCTAGTGTATTTACATGAAAAACATTCGGATTTTCATGATAAATCATCTCCGCCTTAGCCGACCCAGCCTTTGCCACCTGTAAAACATTCATAAACGCCTCTAATTTTTTACAAAAACATTCTTCTATCTTCTATATTACAACGTTATCGTAAAACATAAAAGAGTATAATTCTTCATTGCAATCAAGAGTTTTTCAGGCATGAATAATCTTCCGCCTAATTTTTGCAATTTGTAATTTTAGTCGGATATAAATGAGTAATGTGTCTTTATTGTTCCGACTAATTATGAAAAACACGCTTTTTAGTCGGAACAAATCTACGGACAAGTAACAAGAAAAAGCGGATTATTCCAACTACATGAAATTAAATTGTGTTTTAGTAGGAATCTGAACTGACTTTGGAAGAAAATCCGCGGCGGAAACCAGAAATTTGTCCGACTAAAACTTATATTTTCTCATTCTAGTCGGAACTTTTTGGCTGATTAGGCTTTTTTCACACACTTTGTTCCGACTAAAATCGTGAAACCACTGAAATTGTCGGAAAAACTCTAGGAATGGTCTGCGGAGCCGCAACACGGCCCGCGTGCGAGCTTGGATGCGCAAGGGTATGGAGCACCGAAGGGTAGCAGTTTCAACTGCTGCCCTGAGCCGACCGGAGCCGGCTTATTTAGCCGGCGAGGACGGTGAGCCGAATAGGCGAAGGCTCGATAAATCTCACACCCCCATTTCTGGATGTTCCTAACCGACAGTCGCGACGGACTGTCGGTTTTAACGGAACTCCAATGAAGGGTGCAACACCCGACCCGTCCGTAAGGACGGGATGCGCCCAAAAGATTCTATTTTTCTATTTTAGCAAATTTCTTTGCGCAGTAAATGAAAGGTGTATCGAGGAGACTTGTTGCAATGTAGATTACGTAACATGAACCTGTAATTGCAAGAAGCTCTTTGAAGGTGTAGATGCCAAGGAAGGCACCAAAGTTGAAGAGCACAATGTTTACAAACTGTGAAATGAGTGTAGAAAAGTTATTACGGAACCAGAGCATTTTGTCGTGGCTGCCGGTTTTCTTTTCTGTGAGCTTCCACCATGCGTGGTACAGAGTAACGTCGATGTATTCTGAAACAATGTAAGCAATCAGGCTTGCAAGAAGCATACGTGGTGTGTTTGAGAAAAGTCCGTGAACAAATTCGCTTGCCCAGTCGCTTTCTGCAGGAATGTAATGAACCCACATAAAGCTCAAGAGAATGAAAGAAAGGCTTGTGAGAACTCCGGCAAGTACACCTTTATTTGCTTCTTTTTTACCATAAAGCTCGCTGAGAATATCAGTTGCAAGGAAAGTTGCCGCAAAGAGCGTATTTCCAAGTGTCTGATCCATACCAAACGCATGTACTACAATTGTAACTTCGATGTTTGCAAAAACTGTAGCAATTCCAATCCAGGCGAAAAGTCCGCCTTTTCCAAAAATCTTCAGGAACAACAATGTTCCACCAAAAGACACTAAAAGTGTAATAATGAGTAAAAGTTCATTCATAAAAATGACCTCGAAAAAAAAAAGAATTGACCTGGTTTTGTTTTGCGGATTTAAGCCGTGGGCAGGAAGGACTGCGAACTGCCCAATGAGTTCGAATAATGTAGCGTATTTTGGGGATTTATGCAAATAGCATTGATTTTGGAAAGTTCTGATTTAGCCGATATCAATTTCCAGCAGAATCGGAGTGTGATCCTGACGCGGGCCGGAATCAATCATCTCGGATTTTTTGATCTGATCTTTTATACGGTCGCTGACGAGGAAGTAATCAATACGCCAGCCTGAGTTGTTGATCTTGCTGGTTTTGATCCGCTGACCCCACCAGGAATAAATATCTTTTACATCGCCGTGAACGTGGCGGAAGCTGTCTGTAAAGCCGCGGGCAAGGAGCTTTGTGAAGCCCTCGCGCTCCTCGTCTGTAAAGCCGGCAGAAAAATGATTGCTGGCTGGGTTTGCAAGGTCTATCTCCTTGTGGGCTACGTTAAAGTCGCCGCAGGCAATGACAGGCTTTTTCTTATCAAGTGATGAAATATAATCTGCATAAAGAGCATCCCAAGTCTGGCGTTCAGAAAGGCGTTTAAGACCATCGCCAGAGTTTGGAGTATAAACATTCACAAAATAAAAATTGTCAAACTCAAGAGTAAGGAGCCGGCCCTCATCGTCCATAGTATCAGGAGCGCCAAGACGTGGCACTTCGCGTTTTGCGGTTATGCCTTCCTTGTACAAAATCATTGTGCCTGCATAACCTTTTTTTGCAGGAGGCACAGAAGAAAGCCATTCAATTTTATATCCCGGAAAATACTGTGCCAGCAGCTCCAGATGCTTATCCGAAGGCCCCTCTGCCGGCAGCTTAGTCTCCTGAATCGCAATTATATCAGCTTCATAGCCACCAAGCTTTTTCAGCACAGCCTGCGACAAAAGTGCTCTGTCAGATGAAGAAGTCAAAGCCGCATTTATCGAATCAATATTCCAGGAAATCAGTTTCATTTTTTTGCTCCTGAAGTAAATATATAAAATTTTGTAGAAAAATTCAGTAGGTGAGGAAGTCCAGAAAATTCAAGGTGCAAATTTTTCACCTTGAATTAAGGAATGATTTTTTATACAAAAAAAAATCGAGGTCAAGAATTTTGACCTCGGTTAAACATAAACTTGATGTCGAAATTTTCGACATCAAGTTTTCATTATTTAATCAAGCTGTGGTATTCCTGGAGTGATTTTACTCCACCCTCACCACCGTTACCATTCTTTACAGACTCAATTCCCTTAACTGCAGCAAGTGCTCCGGCAATTGTAGTGATGTAGCTTACCTTGTACTTCAAACAAGCCTTGCGGATTGTCTTGCGGTCTTCGGCGTAGTTGCGCTTTGCTTTTGGTGTGTTGATTACAAGGCAAACTTCCTTGTTCATAATCAAGTCTACTACGTCTGGGCGGCCGGCACCAATCTTGTTTACAACGTCGCACTTGATTCCGTTTGCGTTGTAGAAGTCTGCGGTGCCCTGAGTTCCAACCAGTGTAAAGCCGAGATTCTTCAAAGTCTTTCCAATTTCGAGAACCTGATCTTTCTGACCTTCTTTGTTGCTGAGGGAAATAAGAACCTTCTTGTTTTCCCAGGCAGCTGGTGCGTGTGGAAGTTCGCTTCCTGCAGCTTCCTGTGACTTGTAGAATGCCAGCGGGAAGTTTTCAGCAAGCCCAAGAACTTCACCAGTAGAACGCATTTCAGGTCCGAGGATTGGGTCAACTCCAGGGAAGCGGGCCCAAGGCAATACAGCCTCTTTTGCTCCGTAGTAAGGAATCTTCTTGTCTTTGAGGCCGAGTGATTCAAGTGATTCACCAAGCATCATTCGGGTAGCAAGGCGTGCCATCTGAGTGTCACAAACCTTTGATACAAGAGGAACAGTGCGCGAAGCACGAGGGTTTGCTTCAATTACATAAACCTTTCCGTTTTCGATTGCGTACTGCATGTTCATCAAACCGCAAACGTGGAGGCTTTCTGCAATCTTCTTTGTATATTCTTTGATTGTTGCGAGGTTGTCAGCTGGAATGCTTACCGGAGGAATTACACAGGCTGAGTCACCAGAGTGAATACCCGCAAGCTCAACGTGTTCCATAACAGCCGGAATGTAAACGTGTGTTGAATCAGCCAAAGCATCAGCTTCGCATTCAAGAGCATTCTTAAGGAAGCGGTCAATCAAAAGCGGGCGGTCTGGAGTTACACCAACTGCCTTTTCAACGTATTCCTTCAAAGTAGCTTCATCATAAATTACTTCCATTCCGCGTCCGCCAAGAACGAAGCTTGGTCGAATCATAATCGGGTAGCCAATCTTATCAGCACAAGCCTTAGCCTCGTTGAAGTCAATTGCCATTCCGCTTTCCGGCATTGGGATTTCAAGCTTTTCCATCATGTGGCGGAACAAATCACGGTCTTCTGCTATGTCGATAGAGTCGATTGAAGTTCCCAAGATGTTCACGCCGTTTTCCTGAAGTTCGCGGGCAATGTTAAGTGGAGTTTGTCCACCAAACTGAACGATAACTCCGAACGGCTTTTCCTTTTCGTAAATTTGAAGAACGTCTTCTGTAGTAACTGGCTCAAAGTACAATTTATCAGAAGTATCATAGTCAGTAGAAACAGTCTCAGGGTTGCAGTTTACAATAATTGTTTCGTAACCGAGTTCCTTCAACTGCATAGCCGCATGACAGCAGCAGTAGTCAAACTCAATACCCTGACCAATTCTGTTAGGACCACCACCCAAAATCATGATTTTCTTCTTGTTGTCGCTTGCAACAGAAGTGTCTTTTTCTGCATTGTAAGTTGAGTAGTAGTAGCAGGCGTTTTCAACACCGGAAACCGGAACGCGGAGCCATGCTTCTTTAATACCAAGCTCGTTGCGTCTCTTGCGGATATCTTTTTCAGCAACCTTCAAAATCTTTGAAAGGTACTTGTCGCTGAAACCATCTTTCTTAGCCTGAATCAAAAGCTTATCTTCTGGAACGCGTCCAGGGTTCTTAAGCATTTCCTCTTCCAAATCAACAAGCTCTTTCATCTGCTGGAGGAAGAACTCTTTAACGTATGTGATTTCAGAAAGTTTAGAAAGTGGAACACCCTTACGGATTGCTTCATAAAGCTGGAAGTAGCGCTCGCTCGAAGCAGTCTTAAGCATTTCACAAAGTTCATCAGCGCTCTTCTTATTAAAGTCTTTAGCAAAACCAAGACCGCTTCGTCCGTTTTCCAAACCACGAATAGCCTTCTGGAAAGTTTCCTTAAAGTTCTTACCGATGGCCATAACTTCACCAACGGCCTTCATGGAAGTTCCAAGTTCATCCTTTGTACCACGGAACTTTTCAAAAGCCCAGCGGGCAAACTTAAGAACAACGTAGTCTCCATCAGGAGCGCCGCCCAAAGTATATTTTTCAAGAGTACCATCACGCCAGTAAGGAATCTCGTCGAGAGTCAAACCACTGGCAAGTTTTGCAGAAATCAGAGCGATAGGGAAGCCTGTTGCCTTTGAAGCAAGGGCAGAAGAACGAGAAGTACGTGGGTTAATCTCAATAATAACAACACGGCCAGTCTTAGGATTGTGGGCAAACTGAACGTTAGTACCACCGATTACACCGATGTTCTCAACAATCTTAAATGCCATTTCCTGGAGCTTCTTTTCCAGATCCTTATCAATAGTCATAAATGGAGCGGCACAGAAAGAGTCACCAGTGTGAACACCAACCGCATCAATATTTTCGATAGTACAGATTGCAACCATCTGATTCTTAGAATCGCGGACAACTTCAACTTCAAGCTCTTCCCAACCAAGAATAGACTCTTCAATCAAACACTGATGAGTCATAGAAAGATCAAGACCATTAGCAACGATAGTGCGCAGTTCTTCAACATTGTAGCAGAAACCGCCACCCTGACCGCCCATTGTATAAGCAGGTCTAACTACCAGTGGGAAGCCGATTTCTTCAGCAATTTTTTCAGCACCTTCTACAGTGTGACAGATTCCCGAGCGAGGAGTGTCGATACCAAGTGATTTCATAGTCTCCTTGAAAATCTCACGGTCCTCACCGCGCTCAATAGCATCAAGGTTTACACCAATAACTTTTACACCGTATTTATCAAGAACGCCGGCCTTGTTCAGTTCCATAGCCATGTTCAAACCTGTCTGACCACCAAGGTTAGGCAGCAAGGCATCAGGCCGTTCCTTTTCGATAATCTGAGAAAGACGCTCAACGTTCAGCGGCTCAATGTAAGTAGCGTCCGCCATAACCGGGTCAGTCATAATAGTAGCCGGGTTAGAG
>CAMNIU010000113.1 GCA_946540605.1 uncultured Treponema sp. | reverse complement strand
TATGAGCGAAAAATCCAGAAGGATGCGGGCTTTGACAAGTTTGACGTAATTCCGGAATTTGAGCCGGTCATTTTAGGCCGTGACGAAGGATACATTGGAGTTCTGATTGATGACCTTGTAACCCTCGGTACAAAAGAACCTTACCGAATGTTTACGGCCCGCGCCGAGTATCGTCTTAAGCTCCGCCATGATACGGCAGACCGCCGCCTGGCTAAGTATGCTTTCCGCTGCGGGCTTAAGACTCAGGCACAGCTTGATGCGGTGAACGAAAAATATGCTCGCCTTTTTGAAATTGAAGCTATGCTTCTGAAAAAGCCGGATATGGAAAATCCCGGCTACCCTGAAGCGGACTGGGAAATGGCAAAGATTGACGCAAAGTATAAGTATTATATAGAAAAGCAGGATAAGCGCGTTGAAAAACTCCACAAAATGGAAAATGCGCGAATCCCTGCAGACTTTGACTACGGCAGCATTCCGTCGCTTTCTGCTGAAAGCCGCAACAAGCTTGAGGCAATTCGTCCGGTAACTCTGGGACAGGCGAACCGCATCAGCGGAATACGTAATAGTGATATTATGCTTTTAATGGTATATTTGAAGCGGTAGTTTCGACAGGCTCAACCACCGCTTCAAATATTCGATTGAACAAATGTAATGAAACGCTGCGCGACTGCTCGCGTTTCTTAACCCACATGGTATATTTGAAGTGGTAAACCGTTAATGTGTGGTGTCATTGTCGGGCTTGACCCGACAATCTGCATGGGACTGTGTATTGTACAGATCCCCGGGTCAAGCCCGGGGATGACATAAAGGAGAACTTAATATGACAATCATTCCAATTATTCTTAGTGGCGGGGCAGGAACCCGTCTCTGGCCGCTTTCATGGGGAGAGCATCCTAAACAGTTTTTACCGCTCGTTAGTGAGCGTACTATGATTCAGGAAACTTTACTTCGTCTTAAGGGGCTTGAACTCGGAAGTCCTATTATTTCCTGTGGCGAGGGGCATCGTTTTATGGTTGCCCAGCAGATTGGTGAAGTTATGGGGGAAGTGGTTTCGACCGGTTCAACCACCCCTACAATTATTCTTGAACCGATGGCTAAAAATACTGCTCCAGCAATTGCTGCTGCCTGCTGTGCTGCAATGAAGCAGAATAAGGATGCTGTTGTTGTAGTTCTTCCAAGCGACCACGTTATCGCAGATGTTGAAGCCTTCCAGAAGGCTGTAAAAGCAGCTGCCCTCAATGCAGAAAAAGGTGCGCTCGTTACCTTTGGTATTGTTCCTACTTTCCCGGCAACAGGATACGGTTATGTTAAGGCTGCTGGTGCCGAAACAGATGGAGCTTATACTTTGGAACGCTTTGTAGAAAAACCTTGTCTTGAAAAAGCTCAGGAATATCTTGCAAGTGGCGAGTATGCATGGAACAGTGGTATGTTCGTATTTAAGGCAGGCACTTTCCTTGATGAACTCAAAATCCACAGCCCTGATATGGCTGCTCTTGCAATAGAATCTTTTGAAAAGGCAACTGTAGATACTGATTTTATCCGCCTGGACAAGGAAGCCTTTGGAAAAATAAAAGGCGACTCAATTGATTATGCCGTTATGGAAAAGACTACAAAGGGTAAGGTTGTAAAACTGAACGCCGGCTGGGATGATGTTGGTTCATGGAGTGCACTCTATGACATCAGCAAAAAAGACGAAAATCAGAATGTAGTAAAGGGTGATGTAATTACTCTTGATACAACTTCCAGCTATATCCGTGGCGGAAAGCGTACAATTGCAACAATTGGTCTTGATGATGTTGTAATTGTAGACAGCGATGAGGCTTTGTTAGTTGCAGCTAAAGGTAAAATTCAGGATGTAAAGAAGATTGCCGAGCAGATTAAAGCCCGCGGTTAATGGTGGTTTCGACAGGCTCAACCACCGAATTTTACAATATCTACACAATGGCTGCCTGCGCCCACAAGTTCCGGGCGCTCGCAGTTTGCAAGCTGGAAAGCACAAAATGCCTGGAACTCTTCTTCTGACATTTCGTTGAGTTCACGGCGCATATAATCTGCAGGTCCGTCGGCAGAGATTATTTTGATTCGCTCGAGTCCTGCGGCTTTATTCAATCTGTTAATATCATCTAATCTTACATAATCATATAAATCGTCTTCTGTACAGATTGTGTGGAAGTCTGGAGAGAGACCACCTTTTTGGGCAACCTCGCTCCATTTATGTTCTTTAAAGCAATAAGAAATTACGCTGTACTCATTCATTACGTAGGCAATTAAAATTATGCCGCCTTTTTTTGTGATGCGTTTTGCTTCGTTGATTGCGGCAAGTTTATTTTCATCTCCATGAAGATGATAGAGGGGGCCAAAGAGCAGGGTAATGTCAAAAGTCTGGTCGTCTAAAAAGCCAAGGTCACGGGCGTCGCTCTGCCAGGTTTTGATGTTTTCGTGTTTTGAACGCAGAATCTCAAGGTTGTGTTTTACAAGTTCAACGGCAGTAACATCGTAACCGCGGTGGCAGAGTTCTACCGAGTAGCGGCCGGTGCCGGCTCCTATGTCGGCGATTTTGATGGGGTGTAGGGAGGAGAAATGCGATGCAGTGTGGCAATTTACATTGTTGATTGCTTCGTCGCTACGCTCCTCGCAATGACGAAGGAGAGAGATTGCTTCTTCTATGTAGTGAAGGGTAGTGTTAAATTCTACAAGCCCATGACGGGTTGCGAGACGGTGTTCTTCGTGGAATTTGTTGTAGTATTGTTCGAGTTTTGTCATAGGGGTTTTAGGGGGTGTCCCCCTAGGAGAAGGGGTAGCCCGCAACGGAGTGCGGGCGCAGGGGAAGGCTTTCCCCTCCTTATTTCCAGGCCTCATCAACAGACTTAATTGCGGCCTTTTTGTCTTTATCACTCATAAATGACTGACGGAAACTGTTCTTTACAAGTTCTTTTATTTCGTCCATCGTAAAGTTCAGTTTCTTGTGACAAATCCAAAACTCATCAAGCAGGGTAGTCTTAAAGAAAACCGGGTCATCTGTGTTGATGTTTACCGGAATGCCCTTGTCGTAGAATGCGCGAACCGGATGGTCTTTTGCCTTCTGTACAATTTTCTTTGTAAAGGTATTTGAAGTAATACAGATTTCAATTGGAAGCTGGGTCTTTTTGATTTCTTCCATCAGTTTTTCGTCCTGAATTGCAGTAATTCCGTGTCCAATGCGTTCTGTGTGAAGGTAATTGATGGAATCCCAGATTGATTCTGGACCTACATCTTCTCCGGCGTGAACTACAGCATGCCAGCCTTCTTTATGTGCAAGCTCATAAACAGGTGCAAAATCTTTTGCAGGGCCTTTTGCTTCTGCACCACCCAAACCAATTCCAATGATATCTTCACAAGGGAACTGTTTGAGAAGTTCATAGTTATGCATTGCATTTTCACAACCGAAGGTGCGGGAAACATCCATAAGAAGTTTGATGGTAATTCCACGTTTTGCCTTAATTGCAGCAATCTTTTCGTGGAAGATTTTTACCATTTCTTCATACTTAAAGCCCATTTTCAGGAAGGCAGTAGGGGCAAAGAATACTTCTGTATATGTAATTCCATTTTTTACAAGGTATTTTTCCAGTTCATCAAAGACAATTTTAAAATCTTCTACAGAAGAGTACATGCCCTGGATTTTGAGGAAGGACTGAATGAAACCATTCAAATCGTTGTATGAGAAAAGCTCCTTCTGCTCTTCTTTTGTCATTTCCTTGCCGAATTTATTCTTGTAAAGTTTTTTGATTCCGCTGATGGTTATTACTGCTTCTAGGTGGAGGTGCAGCTCTGCCTTTGGAACAGCTGATAAAAATGTCTTAAATTCTGCCTTATTCAATTTAATCTTCTCCTAACTTTTTCGCACCTAAAATAATTTTAGCACGGTTTAGCAGTTATTGCAATTAGTGTAAAATTCTACTTTTTAAATATCGGAGAGATTGAACTAAAACTTTAGAAAAAACTGTTTATTGCTTTTTTTGCGCGTGTTTTATTTCTTTTTCTTCATACAGCTTTTCATCTGCATGCGAAAGGAGGACATCCAGGTCGATTTTTTCTGGAGTAAAAGGAACATAACCTAAACTCAGCGAAAGAGTAAGTGGTAAATTTGCCTGTTCAGAGAAGATTTTATTAAGTTGCTCGATTCGTGTTCTGATTGCAGAAATATATCCGCGTGTGAGACCCGTAGATACTATGGCAAACTCATCACCACTTAGGCGGCCTACTATATCTGTAGCACGGAATGCTTCCTGAATAACCCTTGCTTCAGTTTGAATTGCAAGATCACCGATTTTATGACCATAAGTGTCGTTAATTTTTTTGAGGCCATCCATATCAGCAAAGAAAACCATACCGCTTTTTCCGCTTCGGGCTGCTTTTTTAAGTTCTTTTTCAGCCTTATCCATAAAGCCACGGCGATTCAGAACGTGAGTCAGTTCATCAATAGAATTCTGATAATTCAAAACCTGATTATTTTTCAACAACTTTTCATTACGGCTGGTGAGTGCCTGATTTTTTGAAATGGCTTGCGTAAAATCATAGGCATTTGCAATAGCATTTATAATCAGTTTGAGATAGACATAGAGAATATTAAACCTTGAATTCTTTGGTTGAAGAACAATGTAGCCGTATTGTTTTTCCCCGGAAAAAATAGGATGAACAACAAAGGAGCCTGCTATTTTAGATGCATAGGTTTCGGGAATAAGACTCTTTCGGGTATTCACTTCAATTCCTTTGTCTTCATAAGGAATTATATGCTGATTATCTACTATAAAATCTTTGATATACGCTTTTTCTGGAATTGTGATATCTTCGTTCTTTTTGAATGCAACGGGCTCTTCATAAAGAGCTACAGCCATAGAAGAAACTTTTATCTGTCCGCAGATTTCAGGAAGAGAACTAAAAAGCTCTCTCAAAGTATGATTTGTCTGGAAGGTATCTATAAGTGTGTAAATAGCAACAATTTCTTTAGATGATTCTGTATAATCTTCAATTGTCTGAGAATTAATATGAGTATTTGGAACAAGTTTTCCATCTTGAGTGCGGCTTATGAATGCAGTATTGCTTGTTTTTATACAGCCGCAAGACTGACGATATATTGGTTCTGCAAATACTTTTGTTTCGCGAGGTACTTTTTCTCCATTTAAAATTTTATGAGCAAGTTTTGCCGCTTCGTAGCCCTGACCTGTAATATCCTGATTAATCGTTGAAAGGGAAGGTGATGTAAAAGATGCACGAACAGTATCGTCAAAGCCAATAATTTTTACATCTTTTGGAACTTTTACTCCAATCTGCTGCAGAGCCTTCATTACACCTTCTGCCATTAAGTCATTTGCAGAAATCAATGCATCAAAAGTTATGTCTTTTTTCGATTTATATTTTTCGAGGGTTATGTTATAAGCGGCTTCGCGAATGAAATATCCTTCAATTACATTTTCCGGGTTAAAATCAAGATTATGATTTTTTAGGGCTTTTTTGAAGGCATCAAGACGAGTTACTGCTTCTTTTGACTCTGTTTTAGCTGCTGAAATAAAACCGATGTTCTTGCAGCCGTGCTCTTTAATAAGATGTTCAACTACCTGGTCATAGGCTTTATAACAGTCGCTCACAGTATAATGAACATTTTCAAAGGGCAAAGCTACGGCAATGGAAACAATCGGTTTGTTTGTAAAGGGTTTTAGATAGTTGAGTAAATCAGCTTCGCGGATATAGGTCTGATACGCGCTTGTGACAATCATAATCAAATCTATATCTTCAGCTTTTAAGAGTTCTGCACCAGCCCAATACTGATATTCATAAAGTCCGTACGGATAGTAAGGCTGATTGGTCTGTGCAATAACCAGTTTTACGTCTTTATCCTGAGTAAAATATGAAGCGACACCTTGTGCAACAGAGAGAGAGTAGTCAACTGTCAGATTGTGAACAAATAAGGCGATTCGTTTCATATTTTGTATTATTTAATTATGTAACAGTTTTTCCAAATCTGCAACGATTTTTTTGAATTCGTCGCAAGCAGCCTGAACAGGCTCTGTCTGTGCCATATCAACACCGGCAACTTTAAGACTTTCAATTGGATATCGTGAACCGCCGCTCTTTAAGAAGGCAAAGTAGTCTTCGCGTTCTTTCTCACCGCCGTTTGTTACGCGTTTTGCAAGGGCCATAGAGGCAGAGATTCCGGTTGCGTATTTATATACATAGAATGCACTGTAGAAGTGTGGAATTCTAAGACCTTCCATATCGCTGTTTGCTTCGAAAGTCATTTCCGGACCAAAGTAAAGCTCCAGAAGTTCGCGGTAGATTTTGCGGAGCAGTTCTGCTGTAAGAGGGGTTCCGTTTTCTACAAGCTCATGAGCCTTTAATTCGAATTCTGCAAACATTGTCTGACGATAAAGGGTAGCAAGAATATCATCTGCTCTCATAGAAAGCAGATATTTTTTCATTTCGTCGTCTTTTGCATTCTTGTAAAGATATTGGAATACGAGCTCTTCGTTAAATGTAGAGGCAACTTCTGCTTCGAAAATTGTGTAGTCATAGCACATAAACGGATTATTATGTACAGAATACCAGCTGTGCATACTGTGTCCACCTTCATGCGCCATTGTAAATACGTCACGGATATTTTCTTCATTATAGTTCAAAAGAATATATGGGTTACCGATGTAGCAGCCCGAACTGAATGCACCGCTTCGTTTGCCGATGTTTTCGTAACGGTCTGCCCAGCCGTTTAAAAGGCCGTCGCAGAGTCTGTCGGTGTACTCGGTGCCAAGCGGCGCGAGTGCGGCTCTACAGATTTCTACGGCCTGTTCATAAGTTGTAACGGTTTTTACAGATTTTACGAGAGGCACGTACACATCGTAATGGCGGAGGTCTCCTTTTGCTAAGCCCAGGGCTTCGCGGCGGAGCTTGTAATAGTCGTGGAGGGCTGGAAGGTTCTTGTGAACGCAGTCGATAAGGTTGTGGTAAACGGCGGTTGGGACCTTATTGCCGTAAAGTGCCTGTTCGAGGGAGCTCTTGTAGCCGCGGGCGCGCATGCTGAAAACGTCCTGGTTCACGGAGCCGGCGTAGAGCGCGGCAATAGTGTTCTGGTGTTCTTCGTATTTAGCATAGAACTTCTTGTAGGCTTCTTCGCGTACCTTACGGTCCTGAGAATGCATGAAAACTCCCCAGGTAGTTTCTGTAAGCTGCTTTTCTTCGCCGTTTTCAGTTACAGTGCCAAAGGTTTTGTTCATATCAACATTTGTAAGAACGCTAAAGGCTGTTTCAGCTGTCTGGGCAGGCTGCATTGAAAGAGAAAGAATGCGCTCTTCCTTTTCGCTCAAAATATACTGCTTAAAATGCAAAAGTTTTTCTATATATATGCGATAATCTGCGAATTCTTTTGTGCTGATCCACTTACGGAGTTTTGTTTCATCAATTTCCTGGATTTCTGGATCAACAAAGCTGAGCTCTGCCTGCATCTGTGTGTAAGCCATCATTGCACGGCCATCGCGGTCTGTAGCTTTAGGGTCATCTTCATCTGCTTCGTGCTGGAGAGATGCATAGTGATATACAGTTTCCATAGTAAGATTTACAGCTTCAAGTTCTTTAAGAGCTGCAAGAAGTGTTACTGCAGATTCCCCGAGCCGGCCTTTGTAAGCGGCAGCTTTTTTAGTAAGTTCAGGAAGCGATTTTAGAGCGGCTTCCCATTCATCATCTGATTTATAAATTGAAGATAAGTTCCATTTGTCTTTAGCTGGAACATCTTTTCTGGCTGGTATCGTTTTTGCACACATAGTTATAACCTCTTTTGTTAGGAGTATATAACTTTTTAGAGTGCTTGTCATTCTAAGAACAGGTAGTCGGTGAAATATATATCGCTGATTTTTCCTAGTGCCAGGTCGGCGTTAATTTCATCTTTTATCACTGATTCAATATGCTCTTCGGTTTCTGTGAGCAGCTGATTTTTTGTTCTGGAAGAAAAATAAGCTTGGAAAATCCCTCGAATTGAACCACTTTTTCGAGAAAGCTCTTCATAAAGCACAGTATCTCCGGCAGGGTAGGCAAGCCATGGAGAAAGAATCATAAGACATCCGTTTTCTTCAGATTTTTCGCCGGCAGTAGAAATGCGTAAAGTGCCGAGTTCGTAATAAGCCACCTCGGTAGTGTCAGCTGGAGCCATAAGACTTTCTGCTTTTCCCTGAGAAATCAATATTTCTGGAGTATGATTCTTTCTATTTAATAGTCCAAAAATCGTACCCATTGCAATCACAATTACAAGAAAAATTATGATTACAATGAGGATTTTATCGAGCAGATTTTTACTTGTAGATTTGTTGTCAGACATGATGCAGTTCCTTTTTATTTTTTGATGAACGGCGAGCAGAGGGCTAAAAGCCTTCCTGTTGCGCGGGCCGTAATGTGAACTCCGTCATCAAGCCATTCTTCTTTTTCAACGCAGCCTGATTTTTTTAGCTGATTTATCAAAACAACCTGAGTTACAGGAATAATATATTCTGCCTGTTCACCATAAAGCAATTCGTAAATGCGGGCTTTGAGGTCTATAAAACCAGTTTCATCCTTTGCACTGATTAAAATTGCATCCGGGAATTTAAGGCGCAGCTTTTGCAGAGTGTGATTTTCATCATCAGCCTTATCAACCTTATTCAAAAGAACAAGACGCGGATTTTTGTCGGCACCAATATCTTCAAGTACATTACAGACAATGTCATATTGCTGCTCTGCTTCCGGATCAGAAGAATCCAGAACAAGCAGCAGCAAATCTGCATAAACGGCTTCTTCCAGTGTAGACTTAAAGGCATCAATAAGGTGGTGCGGAAGGTTACTTACAAATCCAACAGTATCTGTTATGAGGACACCTGCACTGTCGTTGAGAGGAAGCTTACGGGTGAGGGGATCCAGTGTTGCAAAAAGCTTGTTTTCTACATATGCATCTGCGCCTGTAAGTGCATTTAATAAGGAAGATTTTCCCGCGTTTGTATAACCAACGAGGGCACAGGCAGGCATCTTGTCGCGCTGCTTACGCTGAGTTTTACGGTTTAATTCAATTTCTGCCAGTTCTTTTTTTATTGCGCTGATTTTTTCGCGCACCAGACGCTGGTCCAGTTCAAGCTGAGTTTCACCGGCACCCTTTGCACCAAAAGCACCACCACGCTGGCGTGAAAAATCCTTATTCATGTGTGCAAGGCGAGGCAGGGAATAAGAAAGGCGGGCAAGTTCAACCTGAAGTACAGCTTCTTTAGTCTGAGCTCTCTGGCCAAAAATGCGGATAATTACTTCCTGACGGTCAAAACATGAAATACCGGTTAATTCTTCCCAGTTACGCTGCTTGCGGGGCTCAAGGTTAAAATCAAAAATAATACAGTCGGCTTCAATCTGCTTGGCAAGTTCAGCAATTTCCTGAGCCTTACCCTTACCAATGCCATAAGCCGGATGCACTTCCATCCGGTTCAAAGTAAGCCGCTGAATTACGTCCATTCCGAGTGTAATTACCAGATTCTTGAGTTCCTGTAAATTGTTACCAGGCTCACCAACTAGCAAAGCGCGTGGAACAGCCTGTTCTTCTTTCTCTACATCAATCATCCCCATTACTATAAACCATTTATAGCTATTCCGCAAACAAAATTTGCATGGCACTACTGTTTCAGCAGTGTAGAAATTGCTATAATTTGCCGATAATCAAAGGGTAGAAATGACTTCTGGCCAGAAGATTGCTTTCAGTCTGCTTGCAGCCCTGGGACTTTTTGCGGGACTTGTGCTGAGTTTGCATTCCACTCTATTTAACGAGCTGGAAACGCGCTTTTATACTCAGTCAAAAATCGAAGAAAATACCGGGCAGCTCGACAAGATTTCTGAAAGCTGCGATTCGTACATTTCCGAGATTCTCACTTTAGTCGAAAAAGGCGACAATGCCTGGACAAAAAATGCCTCCGTGCGCTCTTATTATGTCCAGAATCCGTCCGAAAGCGATGTAAATACCCGCCGCCGTCTTACGGAAACGCTTTTTTCTGAAATTCCAGCCCTAAATGGCATTCGAATTGTAGATAAAAACGGGCGAAACGTGCATTACAGCTCTTTTGATGATTCTGATCTCCTGAAACAGAACGGAATCAGCAAAATCTACAAAAATTACAATGACATTGTAAAAGACACCGGCGAAATTGATTTTGAAACGCTCCAGAAAATCACAAGCGAAACAAAATCTGTGCTTCTTTGTGATGAAAGCCGTGCCCGTCTCATTCTTTCAGTTCCATTCTGCTGGGTGGATGGCATTTATTCTGGTGTCTGTCTGTTCTATCTGAATATGCGCGAGGTAGAAAAAGAGCTGATTGCCCGCGATGTAATTTCACTTGGCGAAGGTATGACTCTTTTTGCTGATAAAAACTACAACGGTGGTTTCATTTTGAATCTTCCGTATGGAAATCGTGGAACTTTCCGTGAACCAGCCTTAAATTACTGGAAGAGTCGCAGTGAAGCAATGGCTCGTGGCAGTGATAATTATCAGCAGCCGGAAAAACTTCTTGAACTCCCTGATGGCCGATTCTACGTTGCTCTTTCAAGTAACCGCATTGGAAAAATTCGTGTGAGTGCGGTTTATACGAGTGACATTTTTGAACTGTCTAAAGAACTCCGCCTGCTTATTTATATCTGTATATTTATTTCGATTCTTTTGATTGTATTTTTGATTTTCAGTTTCTTCCGCGACCCGGTTGTTACTTTGCAGAAGCGGATAAAAAAGCTTCAGCTTGGAATTATTGAAAATTATCTTGATGGCAAAGAAAAACGCGAATGGAACGATGTCGCACGACAGCTTCGCACCAGACGCAACGATTTGAGCGAAGAAATTATAAAGAGCCTTCATGTTCATTCAAAAAAACGCCGCAAGGAACTGTCTGAATATCTCGAAAAGAACTGGGATGAGATTTTTGCGATTTTTGAAGCAAAGGCTGGAAGTGAAAGCGGGGCAGGCAATGTTAGTGCGCCTGCTGTAAATGCCGGCGGCAG
>CAMNIU010000112.1 GCA_946540605.1 uncultured Treponema sp. | reverse complement strand
ATGCAGCAAAAGATATGAATGCTCCACTTGAACTTGTACTAGCCTCTCTGAATAAATGAAGTATTTTTTATACAATAATTGATAAAAAAACAACGCTCCCCATGCGAGGAGCGTTGTTTTTTTTTTATTCAGCAGTTAGCAATCAGCTAAAATTAGAAGTTGTATGTTAACTCGAATGGAACGCAGATGTCAACCTTATCAAGCTTGTCACCTTTACCAGTGTTGATCTGGAGCCAAGTGTTATATCCCATTCCACCAACGCTTCCCTGAGCACCGAATCTGATTTCAGAAACAAATTTCTTAGCCAAAACATTTACGTCATCGAAACGAGCATATACTGTAACTCCGTCAAGAGCGTACTGTGCGTAAGCAAGAATCTGGAGGTCGAGATTAGCTCTGTCGTTTCCATCTTCATCTTTGTTAGCAGGAAGAGCTCTCCAATCTGAATCCAAGAAGATTGTTGGAGCAGCGAACAATTTGTAGCTCAATGCATCAGCAGAACCTGCTACATAAACTTCTGGGCGAATCCATTCGAACTTGTCAGCCATATAGCCGAGTGCGTTTACGAATACGTTGATTCCGTTGAATGTGTTGTTATATCCAGCACCGAAGAATACGTCTGTAACAGCACCATCTTTTGGAGTGTAACCAGCTTTTCCATAACCATTGAAGAGATAGTCATGTCCAGCATAAATCTTGTCACGTCCAGAGTGGTTGAAATCTACGAAACCAGCGATTGTACCGAAGTCAGCTGAATATCCAGCTTTGATGAAGAAAGGAAGGATAGCAGGATCATCTACGCCGTCTTTCTTTGTGAACCAATCTGCACCATTAGCCTTTTCAAGACCGAAATCAAGACCAAAACCTTCAACATTTACAGACAAGAGCAATCCGTTACCACCAAGATTAGCAGCAGATTCTGTCCATTTAATCTGTTCCTTATTCAAAGCCTGATCAAAGTTACCAACTGTAACCTTCAAAGCATCTACTGGTTTGAACCAGATTGTCTGTGTTGTCATTTTTACAGCTTTGTCACCACCATCAGTAGTAAGTTTTACAGTAGCACCTGCTTTGTCATCAGAAACACTGAATGTCATATTTGGGTTTGCATAGTCATGGCTGTCATTGTTTTCTGTGAAAATCTTTGTAGCCTGTGGAACAAGTTCACCCTTGGCATTATGGTACTCATTTTCGTAAGCAAACAATTTACCATTAATTTTTGTTGATGCAGAAACATCTGCTGCGAATACAGAAGTAGCGATAGCTGCTGCTGTCAAAATTCCAACGATTTTTTTCATTTGAAAAAATCCTCCTTTTTATTTGTGGACTTCACGAGTCAACGACCCTTATGTGAAAATCCTCTTTTTTCTTTAATTCTAACACGAGAAATTTGCGAAGTCAAGAAAAAAAGATTTGTTATTTTGAAGAAAAACTGCTAGATAGGGCTTTTCTCCTACACCTCTTTTTTTTCTAAGCCTGCAAATTACAAGTGCAGAATTTGCAATTGTATTATCGGCAGAATAAGTGAAATCTTTAAATGGGATTTATATAAAAAAAATAAACCGCCCCTGTTTTGGACGGTTTTAAATGTAAACTTAATTCGAAAATGAGTTTTCAATATTAAACTATTACGCTTGCAGTACAACTACATCTTTTACGATTTCTTTTACCTGTTCTGGAGTCATATTCAGGGATTTTGAAATGAGTTCTATGGATGCACCGTTTTCGTAAAAATTTCGGGCAGCTTCTACAGCTTTTTGCTCTGCCCCTTGTTTTAGAGCTTCGGCAGCACGTTTGTCACCATATTCTTCTATTATTTCACACATTGTTTCTACCCCCTTTTCGTCTTGTTTATGAAACCTTACACGTTTTGCTAACTCATCATAATACATTTCATCGGCATTTGGGGTGGAAAAATCGTGCATGAGTTTTCCAAGAGGAGTATCACCCCTATAATCACCATTAACATACATTATATTACAACCATCATTAAAAGGCAAATATCTGCCATCTTCATCTTTTATATCCAGAGTCTTATTCACATAATAAATTGGCTTTCCACGATTAAACAAATCATGTTCAAGTATGAAGATAATATAGAGGTTTGGCAGCGCAGTAAAATCTTCATTCTTTTGTAAGGTATGACTGTCCAGCATTGCCTGATGGTAGCGGATTCTTTTTGCCCCGGCTCCATGTTTAGCCCGCTGTATCTCTATGTTGTATTCTGTTTTAAATGTATCCTCTGCAACTATATCCAGTTTTACAGAATGTCCAAAAAGATTATGCTTTTCAACCTGCGTCATTGACTTTGTAACTTTAAGATCATTTCGGTTTAAAAGGATTCTGATAAGGAACTCAGTAATTTTATTGTCACCATTGAAAACTACTGTCATTAAATCATCATCAATCAACCGTAATCTTTGAATTTGAGCAATTATTTCTGGATCAATATTCTTAAAATTGTTTCTGCTCATAAGTGCCTCCACCTAACATATTTTCCCATAGTTAATATAGAAACACTTTTACGATTTTATGAAGTTTTTGGGGTGGAAAAGGGCAAAAAGGTTAGCGATGGGAGCACCTGCAAAGCAGCCGACCGCAGGGAAGGAGCCTTTTGGCGACTGACTGAGGACGGTGAGCGTAGCGAAGTGCGGACGTAGCGACCGGCTGCGGCCCGAAGGGACGCGGCCGGGAACCTCAGGAAAAAATATCGTTAACTTTTCAAAGAGTCGAAAAATCACTATAATTACTTACTAAATTTTATTTTTGGAACTGTTTATGGCTACTATTTCTTTGGATAAAATGCGCAACATTGGAATTATGGCGCATATTGATGCTGGAAAAACCACAACTACTGAAAGAATCCTCTATTATACTGGTAAAATTCACAAGATTGGTGAAATTGATGATGGTCAGGCTACCATGGACTGGATGGCTCAGGAGCAGGAGCGCGGAATTACAATTTGTTCTGCTGCCACTACTACTTACTGGCGCGACCATCAGATTAACATTATTGATACTCCGGGCCATGTTGATTTTACTGCCGAAGTTGAACGTTCCCTGCGTGTTCT